>NZ_CAUWGY010000003.1:0-75132 GCF_963558415.1 uncultured Ruthenibacterium sp.
CGCAAATCACACCATTTTATAGTATAACATAATCTCTTTGTCCAGATGAAAAAAATTTTAAAAAGAGGCCCCCAACGAGGGCCTCTTTTATTAGGATAATTCAAACATACCGTTATAAAGCCGGTAATACATTCCTTTTTGTGTCAAAAGCTCTTCATGGGTACCCCGTTCGATGATGCGGCCATGCTCTAAAACCATAATTGCATCCGCATTGCGTACCGTGCTAAGCCGATGGGCAATCACAAATACGGTTCTTCCTTCCATCAAACAATCCATACCTTTCTCTATGAGCGCTTCGGTACGTGTGTCAATCGAAGATGTTGCTTCGTCCAAAATTAAAACCGGCGGATCCGCCACCGCAGCCCGAGCAATGGCAAGGAGCTGACGCTGACCTTGTGACAGATTCGCTCCGTCTCCGGTAACCATCGTATCGTATCCATTGGGCAACCGGCGAATAAAAGAGTCTGCATTGGCAATCTTGGCTGCCTCAACAATCTCATCCTTTGTCGCATCCAGTTTTCCAAATCGAATATTGTCGGCAATGGTTCCCGTAAATAAATGGGTATCCTGCAGTACGATTCCGAGACTTCGGCGCAAGTCGTCTTTGCAAATTTCGCGCACATCAATACCATCGTAAATAATACGTCCCTTTTGAACATCATAGAACCGATTGATCAAATTGGTAATGGTAGTTTTTCCCGCACCGGTTGCCCCCACAAAAGCAATTTTCTGGCCAGGTTTTGCGTACAAACTGATATCATGCAAAATCGGATGATTGGAATCATATCCAAAATCCACATGTTCAAAACGCACATCTCCCTGCAGCGGAACCAATTTTTCATCTTGCTTCCATGCCCAGTGCCCGGTTTTTTCGCCGCAAGGAACCCAAAAACCATTTTCGCACTTTACATTGACCAAAACCGTTTGGCCATCGTCTTCTTCCGGGGCTTTGCGCATTACATTGAACACTCGTTCTGCACCAGCCAGAGCTGCCAGCAAGAAATTGCTCTGTTGCGTAAATTGATTGATTGGCATGGCTGCCTGACGAACAAACACAAGGTAACTTGCCAGACTTCCTACATCTGTCATACCCTTCATCGCCATCAAACCACCGACCACCGCCACAATCGCATAATTTACATAGGATATGCTTACAACTGCCGGCACCATCGTAGCCGCGTAACTCTGTGCCCCCGTTCCTGCACGGCGTAGACTTTCATTTCTTTGATCAAAACCAGCCAGATTCGCCTGTTCATGGTTAAACACCTTGACAATCTTTTGACCATTTACCATTTCCTGAATATATCCGTCCAACTCACCGAGACTCTGCTGTTGTGTTGCAAAGTAGGCTTTGCTTCTTTTCCCGCTAAATCGAATATACCAAAACATTGCTATATAGCAAACTACTACGATGAGCGAAAGGCGAGCATTGAGCACAAACAAAAGCGTAAGTGTTCCAACTACCTGTATAAAGCTTTGAATCACCATAGCAAAACTATTGTTTAGTGCATCGGCAATGGTATCCACGTCGTTGGTAAAATAACTCATTACATCGCCCTGCTTTTGCGCATCAAAAAAGCGAAGAGGAAGCGTTTGTAAATGAGCAAACAAATCGCGTCGAATATCAAACAATACCTTTTGTGCCGCTTTGACCATTGTCTGAGTGTATCCGAACGAGCACACCACGCCCACCGCATAAATTCCAGCCGTCAGCAAAACACCCTTGGCCAGCGCAGATATATCTCCTGTAGCCAAACTGTTTACAACTGGACGAATCATATACGTGCCCAAAAGGTTGGCGCTTGCACTGAAGGCTACTAAAACCGCAACTGCCCCCAAGAGAAATTTATGCCGTCCCATATAGGAAAGGAGCGATTTCACGGTAAAGCGTAAATCTTTTGGACGTTTACCGCTGAACTGCCGCGCCATGAACATTCGCTCCTTTCATTTGAGAATCGTAAATTTCCTGGTAGATGGGGTCGCTGGCGAGCAACTGCTGATGTGTGCCCACTGCATGAACCCGTCCGTCATCCAAAATCACGATGAAATCCGTATCCATTACAGATGTGATGCGCTGCGCAATGATGATTTTTGTGACATCCTGCATCTTACTCAGCGCTACTCGTATCTTTCCCTCGGTGGCCGTATCCACGGCACTGGTAGAATCGTCAAAAATCAAAACCTTAGGCCGTTTTAATAGCGTACGTGCAATGCACAGGCGTTGCTTTTGTCCGCCAGAAACATTTACACCGCCCTGCCCAAGATCTGCATCTAAACCGCCCGGCATACGCTCCAAAAATTCATCTGCACAAGCAGCCCGACAAGCCTCCCAAAGCATTTCATCGTCTGCATCGGGATTGCCCCAGAGAAGATTTTCCCTCACAGTACCTGAAAATAAAACGTTTTTTTGCAAAACGATCCCCACTGCGTCCCGCAGTGCATGAACGTCATACTCCCGCACATCTTTTCCGCCGACCAAAACCCGTCCTTGTGTCGCATCGTACAATCGTGGAATCAACTGCACAAGTGTCGTCTTGGCCGATCCGGTTCCACCAATCACGCCTACTGTCTGGCCTGGACGAATGGAAAAATTCACATCCAGCAATGCATATTCCTGCGCCTGTTCATTGTATTTAAAAGATACATTTTCAAATGCGGCACTGCCGTCTTTTACTTTTCTTTCTTCGGCTATGCCCGAAACCAATGTCGGCTGTTCTTCCAGCACTTCCCCAATTCGCTGTGCGCTGGCCAAGGAACGCGTTAATAGAAGGAACACATTCGAAATCATCATTAAGGAGTTCATTACTTGAAGTACATAACTGAGAAAACCTGTCAATTCTCCCACTTGAAGGCTTCCCGCCATGATCATCCTTCCACCAAACCATAAAATTAAAACAGTTGTGGAATACATGGTGAACTGAAAAGCGGGCATATTTAAAACCGCGTAGTGGAACGTCTTTTGACTGGTCTCCATCAGCTCCGTATTCACGCGGTCAAAACGTTCTTGCTCATATTCTCCCCGCACAAATGCTTTCACTGCTCGAATGGCTACAAGCCCTTCCTGCACCACATCGTTTAACCGGTCCACCGCTTTTTGCAAACGACTGTACATGGGCGCTACTCGGCGCACAACACAAAACAAAATCGTTCCCAAAACAGGCACGCAAAACAAAAACACCATCGCCAATTTTGGGCTCATATATACAGAAAATCCCACACCCAAAATCAACATTACCGGAGAACGCACCAAAGGTCGCAAACCGCCATTCACCGCATTTTGCAGCACCGTGATGTCTGTGGTCATTCGTGTGATTAAAGACGAAGATTCAAAGTGATCCAAATTGGCAAATGAATATTCCTGAACTTTTTTGTACTCAGCCTGACGCACTTGAGCTCCCAAGCCGTAAGAAGCACGTGCGGCAAAGCGAGCGTAAAGCAATCCGGTGGTCAGAGCCAACAAGGCACAGACTGCCATCTGAACTCCTCGGTTCCAAATGAGCGTCATATCCCCTTGTTCTACGCCAATATCAATAATATCTGCCATAAGCATGGGAATGGCCAGCTCAAAACTGGTTTCCACCAGCACCAATAAGGCCGCAATCGCCAAATCCTTCCGGTAGGGCCCCAAATGGAAAGCAATCTTCTTTAAATCTTTCATTTGTGCCCCTCCTCTTCATTTTCTTTCAGATTTCGATACGCACGGGCCAAGTAGTCCAAAAAGCGAGTCCTCTCCTCATCGGAAAAATCCCGCAGCATAATTTGTTCGACTTGAGAACAGTACTCCTTCCACTGCAAATGCGCCTGATACCCCTTCTCCGTCAGTTCTACAATGTCCGCTCTTCTATTTCCTTGGTCCACGCGTCTTGTGACAAAACCGCTTTTACAAAGGGCATCCAGCATTCGGCATACCGCCGCAGGATCGATTTCAAAATAATCAGCAATTTGTCTTTGCCGACTGGGTCCATTCTGCGCAAGATATCCCAAAAGCTTAGGCTGTCCAGATCCCAACCCAAGTTCCCCCAAATGTCCTCTCAGATAGTTTCGCTGCGCATGAAATGCTCGATAAAGCAACATATGAAGCAATCGTTCCATAATATCCCCTTCATGATATATCAATAATTGACTTATCAATTATTATACAAACCTTTTTCTTTGTCAAGCGGATATCATTTTACATTTCCTTTACATGGAGTTTACTCATTCATGATAGCTGCGTTTTTTCTTTTATGCTAATCTTACATTGGGGATATTTCGAACATGCTTTTTAAATAAGAACTAAAATCTAAAACTAAAATTGGTAAAGGGGAGCTCTCATGAAAGCCACGGACATTCTTAGCCTACTAGGCGGACTCGCACTCTTTCTGTACGGTATGCAAATGATGAGCGGCGGTCTGGAAGCCGCTGCCGGAAATCGTATGAAACAAATCCTGGAAAAATTGACCTCCAATCGTTTTCTGGGTGTTGCAGTGGGAGCGGCCATCACCGCTGTAATCCAGTCTTCTAGTGCCACTACTGTCATGGTCGTAGGCTTTGTTAACTCCGGAATGATGACACTGCAGCAAGCTGTCTGGATCATTATGGGCGCCAACATCGGCACTACCATTACTGGACAGCTCATTGCACTGGATGTGGGAGCACTTGCTCCTCTCTTCGCCTTTTGCGGCGTGGTCATGATTGTATTTCTCAAAAAGCCTCATTTCCACAACTACGGCCAAATCATTGCGGGATTAGGCGTTCTTTTTATTGGCATGGAAATGATGAGCAACGCCATGATGCCCTTGCGAGATTCACAGGCTTTTATTTCTCTGATGACTCGTTTTTCCAATCCGGTTCTAGGCATCTTGGCCGGCGCAATTTTCACCGCCATCATCCAGTCATCCTCTGCTTCGGTAGGTATTTTGCAGGCACTGGCTTCCAGCGGTCTAATTCCCCTTTCCAGCGCAGTGTACGTTTTGTTTGGTCAGAACATTGGTACTTGCATTACAGCCGTTCTCGCTTCTATCGGAACCAGCCGCAATGCGAAACGAACAACGGTTATTCATCTCTTGTTTAACATCATTGGCACAACACTGTTTACAGTGATTTGTCTTTTGTTCCCTTTGCCCGCTTTGATCGAGTCTCTTACCCCATCCAATCCTGCCGCACAAATCGCCAATATGCATACTCTTTTCAACGTAGTGACCACTGTGCTTTTGTTGCCATTCGGAACCCTTTTGGCAAAGCTTGCGCGCCGAATCCTGCCTGAGCTTCCGGCAGAGTCTGCACAGGAACGCCGCTTAATCTACCTCAAACCTTTGACCGGCGGAAAAGAATACAAAATTGGATCTTCCGCAATCGTTGTCAATGGACTTTGGCGGGAATTGACGCGTATGTTGGGTATGGTTCGTGAAAACGTAGAAGAAAGTTTTAATTCCGTTCTGTCAGGACAGGCTGCCTCTTTGAATCAACTGGAGGACCGGGAAGAGTACATCGACTATTTGAACAAAGAGCTGGCTGGCTATATTTCGCGAGCTATTGCATTTGAATCAAACCAAAAAGACTCCGCCGAAATCAGCGCTTGTTTTAAGATCGCCTCGGATTTAGAGCGTATCGGTGATCACGCTATGAATCTGTGCGGTTATACCGAACGTATGGCCGAAAAAGGAATTCGTTTTTCGAACGCTGAATTGAATGAGATTCGTCAGATGCGGCAGACCAGTTTGGATGCGCTTTGTCTATTGGAGCAAAATGACATCAGTGCTTCAGACAGGTTGGTTAAAATTGCTGCCATCGAGCAGAAAATTGACGATATGACCGCTCAATTCCGTCAAAATCAAATTGAGCGCATGCGGGAAGGCGGCCGAGAAAATGAATCCAGCGTCCTGTATTCTGAAATGCTCACGGATTTTGAACGCATCGGTGATCACATTTTAAACATTGGACAAGTTATACCGGAAACCGTCTCTCTTCACGCATTGGCCGATGCCACAGCATAAATCAAAAAGAGCTGGAACCTATCAAGGTTCCAGCTCTTTTCACTTTCCAAGTTTTAAAAAACATCAGTTGCTTTCTTCTGTTAGTCTTCTTTCCCAAAAAAACGGGCGCTGCATTCGTCCGATAATAAAGGAAGACAATGTCACTGTAACCAGGGAAAACAAAATGTTCTTGACGGGAATGTAAGACAACGACAACAAAAGAACCGTAAAATCTGTTGCAAAATAGGCCCGCTCAATCGGACATTTCAAAAAGCGAGATATCACCATAGCCAAGGCGTCATCGCCACCAGACGCTCCGCCCTCTCGCACGACAAGGCCTACACCCACGCCTACAAAGATACCGCCAACCACAGCAGCCACCAACGGAAAACTCGATAGATCCGGCATTAGATATCCAAAGAATTCCCATATACGGTAGCATACTGCGAAAGCCAGACTGGAAAAAATCGCATTTTTAAGAAAGTCTTTTCCCAAAAAACGCAACCCCAACAAATAGCACAAAAAATCCATACAAGGACCGGTCAGACTGGGGGAAAGTCCTGTCCAATTCTGAAGCAGCAGCATCATACCCAATACGCCGCCTTCGGTGATTTTGGTTCGGTCGTGAACGTGGAACAATCCGAACGACAAAATGGCAGCTCCCAAAAGCATAATGCCATAATGCGCCAAACCACTGTGGCGTTCACTTGAAGATTTCACAATATCCTTCCTTTCTATCTCTTGACGATTACTAGCATAAAGGATATAGTAACTATATTGTCAAGAGGAATGGAGGAAATTTTTTTGGAAGTGCGTTTTACTGTTGGCGAATTGGCAAAACTGGCCGGTGTATCCAAACAGATGCTTATCTATTATGATAATATGGACGTATTCAAGCCTCGTTTGGTAGGAAGCGAAAACGGTTATCGCTATTACACCGCTGACCAGCTCGAGCAGTTGGATACTGTACTCATGCTGCGGGAAATGGGTTTTTCTCTGAAAGAGATTCGTCTCCATATGGAACAACGCAGTACGGATACAGCGCTGGATGCACTACGCAGCCAACGCGAACTGATTCGTCGGGATATCCGCCGTATGCAAGCGATGGACCTTCGGCTGGCCCGCAAACTGGAAGATCTGGAGCGTGTGCTCTCAGCACAGCCCGACAATCCGTTTCTTTCTGAACAAGAAGGCATTGACCTGGCCATGGAACCGGTAAAAAAACCCTATGGTCTGCTGGAAGTAGACATTGCCCTGAAGCGGTTATTGCATCGTGCCAATGAACGTCAATACTCTTATTTCTATCAACTGGGTGATACGGTTTCACTCTCTGCACTGAATAAAAAGAACTTTTTATGTTTTGAACATGTTTTTGTTCCTCTTTTGAAGCGTACTTCTGGAGAGACTTTCTTTCATAAACCCAATGGCCAATATGCCTGCATCTATCACCGTGGCCCCTACGCCCGCACTTTTGAAAGCTATGAAAAACTTTTGAACTTTATCCAGCAGCAACATCTGACTCCCACAGGTCCAGCTTATGAATTTTGCGTTTTGGATAGTCTGACTACATCCCGCCCAGAAGAATATCTTACGGAAATACAAATTCCGGTAGAAACAAACAATTAAAAAGTAAAACAAGGAACAGCGAAGCTTCGCTGTTCCTTGTTTTTTGTCGTTATTTTTTCACTTGATTCCAAGCGAATGCGCACCGCGTGGCACAGGATGAAGGACCCAGCTTTGCGGATAATGCTTTTTTAGTTCCGCACGAGCCGCCTGAGCTTTCTTTTCATCTCGAAACACCCCAAACACCGCCGCTCCTGATCCAGTCATCAGCGCGGCCAATGCCCCGCAATCTCGAAGAATTGCTTCAATGGGCTTGTTCTCCGGGCTTTGCGAAGAAAACTCCAGTGCATTGGACATCTGCGCACACAAAGCATCTAAATCGCCATCAAACAGCGCTTTTTGCGCCAAATCATTGTTTGGTCGAACATCCGTACCCAGCACATCGTACCGGGCATATGCCTGCGGTGTGGAAATTCCACCTTGAGGCATACACACCGTAAACCAACATCGAGGACAATTGGGCATGGGCGTAATTTGGTCCCCAATGCCCCGAACTCTGGCCGTTCCCCCTAAAATGGAAAAGGGAACATCCGCACCTATTTTTAAACCCAGAGAACACAATTCATCCTGTGACAAACGCGCACCATACAATTCGTTCAATCCAACTAAAACAGCAGCAGCATCCGCACTTCCACCCGCCATACCAGCGCGAACCGGCACAGACTTTCGCACTACAATATCCACTCCCGCCAGCAGGCCAGTGTAATCAAAAAAAGCCAATGCCGCTTTGACGGCTGTATTGTTGTCGTTGGCAGGAACCGTGGAGCCCGGCAGTTTGAGACGCAGTGTTTCGCTTTTATGCAGTGTCACACGCTCATACAAATTCACCGTCTGCATCATCATATCCAAAGTATGATAACCATTGGGCTCCACGCCCGTAATATCCAGCGTCAAATTCAATTTTGCGGGAGCCAGAACCGTGATCGATTTCATCCACCATTCCTCCATCACATTTGAAACAGCCGAAACCGCTTGACCCGAATCGCCTTTACCGGGCACATTTCATGACAGCAAAAACAGCGAATACACCCTTTTGGGTCAATATGCGCCTTTCCTTGTTCCACACGAATGGTGTGTCCCGGACAAATTTCGACACATTTTCCACATCCCACACATTTGGACTTTTCAATTTTAGGGCGCGGCGCAATCCATTTTTCCACTCCTGGCACAGCCCAACGAATGGCACGAGGCGCTCGATTCGAAAAATTGATGTTTGTGTAGCTTTCCGGCAGACGAAAGTCGCCGATCGGATCGGCCTCTTTCACATCACCGCACAGCCATGTGGGATCCGCCTTTTCCGGACACAAACCACGCCTATGGGCGGCGTTCAAATAAGGAACTGCCATCGCGGGCAGCCCCATCATATGGCAAACTGTCAAGTCAATCGCATAAGGATTTTCCCCGCCCAAAATTAGATTCAGTTGCCGCGGAACTCCGCCAGCCGGGCCATCGCCCTCCATGGCCAAAACGCCATCCACTACCGTCAGATCCGGTTTGACCGTCTCGCACAAGTCCACCAGCATGTCCCCGAAAGATTCCTTTTCCGGAAATCGCATATGAAACTCTGCCTTTTGCAAACCGGGCACCGTACCAAATAAGTTTTTCACTGCGCAGGACATTCCCGTCATCACATGTGTTTTCAATTTAGGCACATTGACAATAAAATCCGCCTGCAAGACCGGTTCCAAAAGCTGAAACTGACGCACCAGCTTTCCCTGCGCTGCACGGATTCCCGAACGGCATTCCGTATAAACCTGAGTTTCCAAAGAACGACATTCCCAGCTCAACCCACTGGCCTGGTATACGCTGCGCATAATCGATGGATTATAAAGTCCCCCAGGCGAGTCAGCCACCACAATATCCTGGACGCCTCGTCTGCGCAAGGCACGAATGCAAGCAGCAACCACTGCGGGATGCGTCGTGACTGCATGATCGGGCACATGTTTCGCCAACAAATTTGGTTTGATCAAAACCTTACTGTGCGGACCGAGACCGCGGGCTCTCTCACTTGCAGCGAATATTGCTTCCACGGCCTGATCCACTTGCACGCCGTATCCATCGACCTTTTGAACAAAAACAGAATGCTCCAACTCAAACTCCCAATTCTTTCAAAAATTCTTCCATCCGTGAAACGGCCTTTTTCAAATGATCCAAAGAGTAAGAATAACTGATACGAACAAAACCCTCTCCCGAATCACCAAAGGCAGGACCGGGCACCACCGCTACCTTCTTGCTGTACAATAGCTGTTTGCAAAACTCTTCGCTGGGCAGCCCTGATTTTTGAATAGACGGAAAGACATAAAATGCTCCCTGAGGTTCAAAACAGGTCAAACCCAAACCATTCAAAGCATTGACCAACCAACGGCGCCGCAAATCGTATTCCTTGCGCATGGATTCAATATCCGCATCGCAGCTCTTAAGCGCCGTCACAGCGGCATACTGACTGGTAGTCGGTGCACACATAATGCAAGACTGGTGAATTTTTGTCATTACCTTGATGATAGGCTTGGGTCCACAAGCATAGCCAAGGCGCCAACCAGTCATAGCATGCGCTTTGGAGAATCCGTTCACCAAAATCGTGCGCTCCGCCATTCCGGGCAGGCTTGCGATACTCACATGCCGCGTATCTCCATACGTCAACTCCGCATAAATCTCATCCGACAAAACCAGGACGTTTGTCTCCCGCAGAACCTGTGCAATAGGCTCCAGCTCCTCTTTGCGCATCACTGCTCCTGTTGGGTTACACGGGAAAGGTAAAATCAACAACTTTGTCTTAGGTGTAATCGCAGCGCGCAGCTCATCTGCCGTCAGCTTAAAACCATTTTCCGCTTTCAGCGCAAGGGGGACAGCCACACCGCCTGTGAGCGTGGTGATTGGATAATAGCAAACAAAACATGGCTCCGGAATAATCACTTCGTCCCCCGGTTCCACCACCGCACGAATACACATATCAATGGCCTCAGAACCGCCCACTGTCACCAGCGTCTGATCTTCAGCATAATGCAATTGAAATCTTCTCTCAAGATACCGGCAGATCTCCTGCCGCAACTCTTTCAAGCCTGAATTGGAGGTATACCAAGTGCGCCCCATCTCCAGGCTTCGAATGCCCGCCTGCCGAATCGCCCAAGGTGTTTTGAAATCCGGCTCACCCACACCAAGGGAGATGCAATCTTTCATCTCCGCAGCGATGTCAAAAAATTTTCGAATACCGGATGGGCGCATTTCGGCCGCGGCTCTGGAAATCAGTTTTTCATATTCCATCATTGGCACTCCCGTTCATCGATGGGATCTTTTCCATACAACACCCCATCCTTCTTATACGTGCGCAGCACAAAGTGTGTAGCGGTAGAAAGAACGCCTTCCAAAGGGCTCAGGCGCTGCGCCACAAACAGCGCAATCTCCTGAAAGCTCTTTCCACGCATCATCAAGGACAAATCGTATCCGCCGCTCATTAGCATCACACTGTCCACCTCAGAAAAATCAGCCAAACGAGCAGCGATCTCATCAAACCCAAAGTCGCGCCGGGGCGTGACGCGCAGTTCAATCAGAGCCTGTACATCTGCCACCCCTGCTCGTTCCCAGTCTACCAGTGTCCGGTATCCGTTGATAATGTGCTTTTCTTCGCATTCATCCATATAAGCGGCCACTTCCTGTACACTTTTCCCAGTCATAGCTGCCAGTTCTTCCAGGCTGGTACGAGCATTGGCTTCCAAAACTTTCAAAATCTGTTCCATCAACAATCTCTTCCTTTCCCTGTAAGCTTTCAATACAATATATTTTTCTTCATATTATAAACAAAAGCCATCCGAAAGTAAATCTTCCTTTTTCTTTTTGTATGCTCTATCATTTCGCATGGATTTCTGTTATACTATCTTTTATATTTGCAAGCCAAAGGAGAGAATCATCTTATGGAAGCTGTGATTACCGTTGTAGGCAAAGATGCGGTGGGTATTCTTGCAAAAGTATGCACTGCATGTGCTGAGGCAAATGTAAATGTAGAAGAGGTTACGCAGAGAATTCTGCGTGGAACATTCGCTATGATTATGCTGGTGGATATGAGCAAAGCAACGTTGGATTTTGCTGCATTTTCGGAAAAGCTGACACAAACCGGTCAGTCTATGGGAGTGGACGTGCGCTGTACCCGTCAGGAATTGTATGAAACCATGCATCATATCTGATTTTCCCATTAAGGAGTGACGACATTGCTGAACACCAATGACATTCTTGAGACCATCAAAATGATCTCGGACGAAAATCTGGACGTTCGCACCGTGACCATGGGAATTTCCCTTTTGGATTGTGCGGATCCAGACGGAAAAAAAGCTTGTGAAAAGATCTATCGCAAAATCACTACCTGCGCAAAGGATCTTGTAAAAACGGCAGACGAAATTTCTGCCACCTACGGAATGCCGATCGTAAACAAACGTATTTCCGTAACCCCCATTGCCATGCTTCTTGCGTCTGCCCCCGATGCCGACCCCGTATGGTATGCCAAAACATTGGACCAGGCCGCCAAAGCGGTGGGTGTCAATTTTATCGGCGGATATTCTGCTCTGGTACACAAAGGATTTTCGGCCGGCGACAAGCGTCTGATTGAAAGCATTCCGCAGGCTTTGGCCCAGACAGAGTACGTATGCTCCAGTGTAAACATTGGTTCCACCAAGACCGGAATCAATATGGATGCGGTCAAAATGATGGGGCCTGTCATTCGCCAAGCGGCCGAATTGACACAGGACAACATGTGCATGGGCGCAGCCAAATTGGTTGTGTTCTGCAACGCCCCCGAAGATAATCCCTTTATGGCCGGCGCTTTCCACGGCGTGGGAGAGCCGGATTGCGTTATTCACGTGGGTGTTTCCGGACCAGGGGCCGTACGCGCCGCTTTGGCAAAGTTGCCTAAAGATGCCTCTTTGGATCAGGTAGCGGAACTGATCAAGCGCACGGCTTTCAAAATTACTCGCATGGGACAATTGGTTGGAAATCTGGTTTCTGAGCGGCTGGGTGTCCCCTTTGGAATTGTGGATTTGTCTCTTGCTCCCACTCCTGCGCCCGGTGATAGCGTAGCGAACATTCTGGAGGAAATCGGACTGGAAAGTTGTGGTGGATGCGGCACCACTGCCACTCTTGCGCTGCTGAACGACGCAGTAAAAAAAGGCGGCGTTATGGCATCCAACCATGTGGGCGGCTTGTCCGGCGCATTTATTCCTGTTTCCGAAGACGACGGCATGATCAAAGCCGTAGAACGTGGAAGCCTGACGATTGAAAAATTAGAGGCCATGACAGCCGTATGCAGTGTAGGAATCGACATGGTTGTGGTTCCCGGTGAAACTTCGGCTGCCGTACTCTCCGCTTTGATTGCGGATGAAGCGGCCATTGGCATGGTAAACACCAAAACTACCGCTGTCCGTGTAATTCCCGCCATCGGGAAAAAGAGCGGCGACGTGTTGGATTTTGGCGGACTTTTGGGATATGCTCCCATTCTGGACATTTCCACATTCCGCCCGGATGTGTTCGTGAACCGCGGCGGCCGCATTCCGGCGCCGCTCCAGGCATTGAAAAACTGACAAACAATACAGGCGCATCCTTTGGAAAGAAGGGTGCGCTTATTTTTGTATAAAGCCATAAATCCCGGGAATACTATGGGCATCGAAACCTTCATTGGAAAGGAAGTAGCTGTCATGAATGTATTTTATAAAATCTGTATCGTGCTAATCATCATCGGTGGCATCAACTGGGGATTGGTCGGTTTGTTCAATTTCAACGCCGTAGCATGGCTTTTGGGCGGGGCTACCAGTTTGTTCAGCCGCACGGTCTTTACACTTGTGGGTGTGGCGGCATTGTGCGCAATCCCAAGTTTGTTTGATCTTGGAATGTCCAAGGACACCTAATTTTCTTTTCTCAGGACGGCACGCTGCATTCGCGGCGTGCCGTCCTTTCTTTTCCATTGCCCCAAACTTTACAAGCAGACCTGTTTTGTTATATAATAGGATGAAATATGCAGAGGCGCAGAGGTGAAATATGGCTGTATTTGAAACAAACAGCAAAGAGGAAACCGTGGCGTTGGGTCGCCGTCTGGCGAAAACATTGCATCCCGGTGACCTAATTTTATTCACCGGCGGACTGGGCGCCGGCAAGACTGCCTTTTGCGAAGGAATTGCATCTGGGCTCGGCTGTACGGATGAAGTACAAAGTCCCACATTTGCCATTGTCAACTACTACCGCGGCACGCAGCCAATGGCACATTTTGATTTGTATCGTATTTCCACGCTGGCCGATTTGGAAACTGCCGGATTTTTTGATTACCTGGATGAGGGTGCGATTGTCGCGGCTGAATGGAGCGAAAACACTGCTGATCTTCTTCAGAATGAATCGGCCATTCGCATTGACATCGCTCGTACAGGCGACACAAACCGTCGAATCACCATTGAGGGGGCGCAGTTATGACCATTTTTGGTCTGGATTCAACTGGTAAAACTGCAAGTGCTGCGATTTTGAAAGATGGAGAGCTGATTTACGAAAGTTACCTTGCCGCAGGCCTTACTCACAGCGAAACGCTCATCACTTTGTGTGATAATGCACTGAAAGCGGTCAAGCTCCAAATAAAAGATGTTGATTTGTTTGCTGTAACCCACGGTCCGGGAAGTTTCACAGGACTTCGCATTGGGTTGGCCGCTGTCAAAGGACTCGCGTTTCCCTTACAGATTCCCTGTACGGGTATTTCTACATTGGAAGCACTCGCTTGGGGACTTCGAACCAATGGAAGCGCGCTTTGTGCACTGGATGCCCGGCGAGGGGAAGTATACTATGCAGCTTTTTCTGTAAAGGATGGCACCGTGACCCGTTTATGCGAGGATGCAAGCGCTCCCGCCAGTCAGTTGGGAGAATTGGTTGCCTCCTTGCCAGGACCCGTTTGGTGTTTTGGAGACGGAGCACAAATTGTTTATGATTCATGGAAGCACAGCCGCAATGACCTGTGGCTGTGGCCGGCAGACGGCCGGCTTTGCCACGCTGGCTGCGTGTGCCGCGCAGCGCAGGCTTCCGGGACTTTTAGCACACCGGCGGCATTGGTCCCAGAATATCGCCGGCTTAGCCAAGCAGAACGTGAACGTGCGCTTCGCACGTCGACGCAATAACAGAGAGGAAGGATCTCATTATGAACAAACCGATTGCACTGGGTGCCGACCATGGCGGATGGGCACTAAAAGAAGCCGTAAAAAAACATCTGGACACACTGGGTGTAGCATATCAGGATTTCGGTACATACAGTGAAGAATCTGTGGATTATCCGGATATGGCGGTGCCGCCTTGTGAAGCAGTTGTAAAAGGTGAATGCGATAAAGCTCTGCTGTTCTGTGGCACGGGCGTCGGCATCAGCATTGCAGCCAATAAAATCAAAGGCATTCGCGCTTGCTGCTGCAGCGATACCTTCAGTGCAAAATACACTCGTTTACACAACGATGCCAATGTACTTTGCATGGGCGGACGTGTTGTGGGCGCAGGATTGGCCTGTGAACTGGTGGATATTTTCCTGAACACCGAATTTGAGGGCGGAAGGCATGCCAAACGCATTGCTAAAATCTCTGAAATCGAAAACCGTTAACCATATTAAAAACAAAGGAGTCTGAAAAACATGAGCAAGACCGTTATCATGGATCATCCCCTGGTACAGCACAAGGTAAGCTTGTTACGCAACAAAAACACCGGAACCAAAGAGTTTAAGGAATTGGTCAGCGAACTGGCAATGCTCCTTTGCTATGAGGCAACACGGGATCTTCCCACGGAAGAAGTGGAAATCGAGACCCCTATTGCGATTGCAAAAACCCATATGCTGTCCGGCCGGAAACTGGCTTTGGTCCCCATCCTGCGTGCGGGTCTGGGCATGGTCGACGGCATGCTGGCTCTGATTCCTGCTGCTAAGGTGGGACATATCGGCATGTACCGCAACGAGGAGACCTTAGAGCCTGTGGAATACTATTGCAAACTGCCCGCCGACATCGCTGAACGGGAAGTAATTGTTTTGGATCCTATGCTCGCTACCGGCGGGTCCGCCTGCGACGCAATTACGCAGATTAAGAAACGCGGCGTGAAAAACATTAAG
Source organism: uncultured Ruthenibacterium sp. (assembly GCF_963558415.1). Lineage (NCBI taxonomy): Bacteria > Bacillati > Bacillota > Clostridia > Eubacteriales > Oscillospiraceae > Ruthenibacterium > uncultured Ruthenibacterium sp. The sequence continues at coordinate 15,676 of NZ_CAUWGY010000003.1, forward strand.
TTTATCGGACTGATCGGTGCACCTGAAGGACTGAAACGTCTGCAGGAAACACATCCCGATGTGGACATTTATATGGCTGCTCTGGATGAATGCTTAAATGAAAATGGTTACATTGTCCCCGGTTTGGGTGACGCGGGTGACCGTATCTTTGGCACTAAATAATTTTGTGCCACGATTTTGAACAAAAGAGTGGAGAATGAACCTATGGCAAAACGCGAACTGAGAAGAAAAGTACTGGCGACTATCATAACGGTATTTGTCATGTGCTGCGGCCTTGCGCTGTGCATTGTGCTTTTGATTACAAGCAAAGTGTTTTCTTCCACGATCCGCTGGCTGATGCTCGCTTGTACCGTTGGCTTGGGCATTGCAACGATCGGTCTTCTGGTTTGTAAAATCCAAGAGATTCGAACACTGTCCAAACTGGTCAAAAAAGAAGCTGAGCTGCCGCAGCAACCCATTGACGAACCGCAGCAGACTCAACCGGAATTGCAACCGCTGCAAACACTGGACGAACTTCTTCCTACTTTGGAAGAGCAGTCCCCTGCACCTGCCCCTTCAACGCAGAACGAACCGGCGGTGCCGCCTGTGCAACCGGTTGTTCCTGTTATGGCGACGCCTCAACCTGTACATACCGTTTCTACTCCGGAACAAATGCCTCAAAAGGAACCCGAGGCTCCGGAGCAGCATCATTGGCAACCCATCAACTTCCGGGCGGTAGATGAGCAGTACAAAAATGCGCAAACTGCCCGTGTAAGAGCAATGGAAGAGGCACGCAATGCACAAGCACAGGCTCGAGAGTTAGCCGAACAGGCTAGACTGCGGGAACAAGCACAACTTGCAGAGCAAAAAAGTCAGACGCAGACGGTGACAACTACACCGTCCGTCAGCAAGGAAGAACAGTTGCTTCAACGCGCAGAGGCACAACAACAGGCCCGTCGGGCAGAACAAATCCGCATGGCTGATGCGGCACGTACCGGACAGCTTCCACGTATCACCAATGAAATGATTGCTCAAGAGGAAGCACGTTTAGCGGCTCTTGCCCGTCAAGCAGAGGCACAGCGTTTGGCTCAGTCCACTGCTCCAGCTACTCCTGTGGTGTCTGCGCCTGTTCAGACTCCGGAACCCATGACTTCTGTACGCCCTGTTTCCGATGTGTCTGCGCCTGTTAATGAAAAAAGAGCTGTTGCGCAGCCCGCTTCATCCGCGGCTCCTGCTGAGAAGTGGGGACAAGCATGGTCCGCGCCAAAGCAAACCAATCCATCGGAGTCTGGCAATAACCAACCGGAACATACCCCTATTGCTTGGCCCTCTGCTTCAAAGCCGGCCAAGACGACCCAGTTACCACGCATCACCGATGATATGGTTGCTGCTGCCAAGAATCAAAACAAATTCCAAACAGCGGCTGCCACTGGCCAATTGCCGCGCATCACCGACGATATGGTTGCTGCTGCCAAGAATCAAAACAAATTCCAAACAGCGGCTGCCACCGGTCAATTGCCGCGCATCACCGACGATATGGTTGCTGCTGCCAAGAATCAAAATCGATTCCGGACAGCAGCCGCTACCGGCCAATTGCCGCGCATTACCGATGACATGGTTGCTGCCGCTAAGACTCCCAAACCTGCCCAAACACTTGGAAATTTTGCAGCTCATTATCAGAAGGGTTCCAAATCTGCGGATTCTTACTGGAAAGCGCAAAATAAAAACTAAGCAAAAGATCCCGAAGAAATTATCTTCGGGATCTTTTTTACTTCTTAATGGATTCTACCTTTGGTAGAGTGACTTTTATCTGAGAATATGTAATACTCAATCCAGGAGGGATGCTTCATGATGAGCGCAGAATACACTGGTCAAAAAATTATGGAATCCCGCAAACAAAAAAATTGGACACAACGCCAACTTGCCGAAAGACTGCACGTAACCGACAAAGCCGTAAGTAAATGGGAAAGAGGCATCAATTATCCGGATGTAGCTCTATTCGAACCTCTGGCCAAGGAATTGGACACCACCGTTCTCACACTTCTGGGGCTAGAAAATGTTCAGGGAGAAGAAGTCGCCGGAGCTTTTTCTAAGATTTCTCAAATGGAACGAAAAAAAATTCAACGAGAACTCACTCGGAGAGGATGGCTGGACATTTTCTGCGGCGTTATTCTTTGGGGCGCTGCGCTGTACACGTCATGGATTCTCAATATGTCTCAAATTTATGGCCTTCCCCAAATTTCAACAGCAGGCATGAGCGGAATCTGTGCCCTGGTCATTGCCAATGGAATTTTTTCCGTTCAAAAAAGCAAACTTTTATGAAATCGTTTTGTGCCTTAAGGTTCGCTTTTGGCGAACAACAAGAGCAACCGAAATCAACAGGGCCAAAAAGTCACTGACCGGCTGCGCCCAGAAAATTCCATTTGTACCCCCAACCAGTGGAAACAAATAAATGAGCGGAATTAAAAATACAATCTGACGGAGAACAGTAATCAAAATGGAGGGAATTGGTTTTCCGATTGACTGAAAAAAAGTGGTTGCCAACATTACAAATCCTAAAATAGGCGTAATGCAAAAATTAATTCTCAATCCTGGAATTCCAATGGAAAGCATCTCATCGGTGGCCCCAAACGCCAAAAGAATCTGTTTTGGAAAAAATAATGTGATAAGCCAAATGATGCATGTGACCCCAACAGACAACATGGTTCCTTTAAAAAGCGTCTCCATAACACGATTATAATGACCGGCACCGAAGTTGTTTCCAACAATCGGCTGAATCCCTTGGCTGATCCCACTGGCAGGCATAATCACAAAAGTCATAATGCTGGAAACCACCGCATAGACGCTTATGGCCGCATCTCCACCATACTTTCCCAACTGTCCATTGTAAATTAAGGCAATAAAACCCATTGCCATTTGTGCAACCCAAAAGGCAAATCCACAAGAAACAATTTTTGGCCACAAATCGCGATCCAACGAAAAAATCTTTTTGCGTATTTTAACATTTACCTTGCCGCGAAAGACCAAACAAACCCCAAATGCCGCAGATAAACACTGACCGATTACCGTTGCCCACCCGGCACCTTCTACACCTAAGTTCAACCCGGCCACAAATATCGCATCGAGCACAATGTTCGTGAATGCTCCTACGCTGGTGACCAACATTCCGCCAACTGGATGCCCCGAAACCCGTACAAAATCGCAAAAAACCTGCGTCAGGCCTTGAAACAAACATCCAAGAGAAACAATTCGATAATATGCTACCGCATAGGGATACGAAGTCTGTGTAACTCCAAACACTTTGAGAAATGGTTCTTGGCATAACAACAAAATTACTGTTAAAAACAATTCGCTGCCGATGACCAATACCAATGCATTTCCAAAGGATCGGTTCATTTTTTCTTGTTCTCCCTGACCTGCATACAGGCTGAACAATGAGGCTCCTCCTGCACTACAGGTCAATGCAAATGCCATCATCATAAATGATAGAGGAAAACAAACCGAAAGTCCCGCCAAGGCAGATGTACCATTGAAATTTCCTACAAAGATACGGTCTACGATATTATAAATCGCTGTGATCAAAAGCGATAGCGCGGCCGGAATCGAAAATCGCAGTATCAGACTAAATAAGTTTTCCTTTTGAAAATCTGCTTTTGTTTGCATATTATAATCTCCCAACAAATTAGTTTCCTAAGTATTATTCAAAAAACCTTTTCAAGAAAGGTTTTTCGTCATCTGATTGATCACTCGAAAAAAGACTTCTAAGTCCTGCTCAGAAATATCACGCACCAAATCCTCTTCCAATGTTATTAAATCGTCCATAACCGACTGCCGATAACATAACGCTTTATCGCATACAATGATGCGTTTCAGCCGTGCATCCTGCGGCATACTTTCTCGACAAATCAGTCCGTTCTTTTCCATCTTTTTCAAAAGTTCACTCGCCGTGGGAGGACGAAGACCATATTCCTCTTCGATATCCTTTTGAAAAACATCTTCGGTCTGAGCCAAAAGAAAATGTAGCACTCTGCCTTGTGCTCCACTCAATTCCCGCGTAGAAGACAATGCATCAATTCGTCTTCGTATTTTATTGGAAAGTTTGCTAACAGAACGAGCCGCTGAACGAGATAAAGACCGCATGCAAACGCCTCCTAAAATTAGTTTCCTAAGTAATTATAAAACTTTTGTGTTCAATGTCAAGAAAAAAGCGACAGACTGTTTGAGTCTGTCGCTTTTTTCAATGATGAAACCTCTTTCCATCTCCGTGGTGATATCCGCTTTGCATCTGCTGTAAACCGCTTTCTTCCAACAGATTCTGTATTTCTTTCATAGTCATCGTGCTTACCTCTTCTGGTGTAATGCTAGGATTCACCTGCTGCAATGCTAAAAAAGCACGATACTTTCCGCAGGACAATTTTAGCGAATGCGCCTGCTCCAACTCTTCGTTATTGGCGATGTAACAATAGGGATTAAACGTAGAAGTGCAAGTCTTCAATTGCACCATTATATCATCACATCGCTCCGTATTTTTTCCAATTACTCCAATAGAAAGGATTGCATCGTCGCCGAGATAGCTTTGCATTTCTTCACTGTTTAACAGTTGTTCAACTGCCTGAGTGTAGTCCAAGAATCGAATTTGCACATTTTGAGCCAACTTTTCTCCATCTTCGTTCAGCCCCTTTATCTCTACGATACGATCAAACCGATTTACGCTTAGTTCCACCGATGGATTCACATCGATGCTTATCACCGCTACCGGCGAAAAATAGAGCGTTACACTCCCCAGTAGGACCAATAATAACAGCGTACATGCCACCATTCCTATACGCCGGAAGGGCGGGCGGCGGCGCGCTCTCTGAGCCAAAAAAGCTTTTGTCTGCGCCTTGAGTGCTTCACTGGCGTGAATGGAATCAAACGCTTGTTTTATTTCACTCTTCATCTGCCTTTTCCCCCAAAGTATGCCGAAGCAGCTTTCGTGAACGCGTTAGAAGCGTATAAACAGTGTTCACATTTTTCCCCAAAATTGAACCAATCTGTGGTGCAGTATAACCCTCATAGTAATGAAGATATACTACGCGCCGGTACTTTTCTGGCAGAGCAAAAACCGCTTCTAATACATCCTGATTTTCCAAAGACGGTCCATATATTTGATCCGTCAAAGTATCCAATGAAACGGTACGACTGTGAAAAAAACTCCGAAGCAAATCTTTGCAGGCATTCATGGTAACACGAATCAACCAGGCTTTTTCATGCTCTTCGCTCTCAAAATCGGATGTGTGCATCATATATTTCATAAATACTGTTTGAAAAACATCTTCCGTATCCGCGGTACTTTTCAAATGCAAAACACACAAACGCCGCACCATATCCGCATACTTATCCAAAGCCGCATTCAACTCTTGCTCGCTCCGCATGCCGACCCCTCTTTACAATGATCTGTTTTGCCCGCAACCCCAGCCTCGTCCAAAATGGCTCTGACGACCTTGAAAATCACAGACACGATCTGTGATTTCATTTTCAAAACAATTTTTGCTTACACAGCTTCTTTCGTCTCGAAGGTCACAAATTCCATCGCCATCGATGTCCACAAAGTTTCGTCCTGTTCCCGCTGCAAAGGCCGTTGCCGCTGTAATAAAAACGACCAGCACAACGGCTACTGTTATGGCCCCAATTTTTTTCTTCAATGAATCTTCCCCCTTTTTTGCCTTTTCATTTTCAATACGAATGAAAAGGCAAAATCCATTCACCATGCGGTTACTTTTTAGGCGCACAGGCAACTCTACCAATGGTCGGTTGTCTTCTTTCCGCAAATTAGGTATGATGACTTACGGGAGATGAGGTTATGTATGAAATTGATCGCGAGGCCTTTGGACAATTCTTATCAAAAACCCGCAAGTCCAAAGGGCTGACGCAAAAGCAGTTGGCTCAGCAACTTTTTGTGTCCGATAAGGCCGTCAGTAAGTGGGAACGCGGCCTGAGTTTACCGGATATCGCGCTTTTAGCACCCCTGGCCCAAACATTGGATGTGACTGTAACCGAACTTTTGCAGGCCAAAAAACAACCTCAAAATGAACCTCTTTCCGTTGAGGATGTGGAACATTTGCTGACCGGCTCATTGACACTGGCTACCCAGGAATATCACCGTGGCCGTGCAGGTTATCGAAAACAGGTGACGATATATTTGTTGTGTCTAGTGATTACAGCCTTCGAATTGCTTGCCTTATATCTTTTAGGGCTCGGTTCCTTTCTGCTAAACAACTTTTTCTGGACACTTGAAGGCCTTGCTCTTTTATTCGGAAGCTGGTTTTTTCTAACCCGATATACCAGACTGCCCGACTATTATGACAAAAATAAAATCAGCTTTGTGGGCAACGGTGTCTTTCGACTAAACATCGTCGGTGTCTACTTTAACAACCGCAACTGGCCTCGGATTCTACAGGCTGGCAGAATCTGGGGCATGAGCACCTGCTTGTTATTTCCCGTTGCATACACATTGCTCTGTGTGTTTTTCCCTGAATTTTTATCTTCATTGCAGATTGGGTTGACGCTCTTTTTTCTTTTCACTTTGTTCGGAACAGTCATATGGATTGGGAAAAAATACGAATAAAAAAGCCCTCTCTTATTCAGAGAGGGCTTTTCTCATTCCCAGCGAATTTGAAGCCGAAGCCCCTTTCTCTCACAAGCGGAATTCCATCCTCCTTTTACCGAATCCAAACGGAAGGCCGAAAGCAGCATTCCAGCCATTGCCGCCTGCACACAGCCATTCCATATGCCATCGCTCAAAAAAAGTACCACACCGCTAAAGGCGCCTGCGCTGAACAACAATTCCCCCGTCAAAACAGCCGCCCCGGCCAATCCCAAGAAACGGCCTGCGGCACTATGAGTGCGCAAAACTGCACGCCACAATAGCACTAAACACAGTATCATCAATGCCAACATCGCCAAGGCCGCCGGCCGACCAAAGGCATATGCACCAAAGGTCAACGGGTAATCTGAACTTAAAAGCCGATATACGCTTTCTTCATCTACCGCTTGTAACCAAGTAGACGGTTGTAACGGCGAGTTTCCCTGCCAAATAGTCAACCGCAATAAAGACAAAAATCCTGCGCCTGTGGGATCAACAAAAGGATTTAAACGTTCGAACATACGCTGAACAAGGTTTAGATTTGTCATTACAAGAACAAAAGGTACCCCGACTGCAGCGGTTATGGTTAATCCCACACTTTTTCTTGCTCCCCAACCAAACCAATCTTTCCATGCACAGTACATGCATAAAACAAAACCTGCTAGTGCCAAGCATAGCATCTGGTTGGTGGCTGGCACCCAAAGAGCTGCCAATAGCATCGGAATCAACGAAAGCATTCCAGCCAGCAATCCGACGAGGCCTTTCTTTCTCTGTCGATACAACACTGCAGCATGACCGAAAGCGAGAAAGGCACATAAGGACCTTGCATAAATATAGGTTCCGTTGATTGGCTGCGATACGAACACCACTGCCGCCACCAGTGCCAATGAACCGCCATACCAAAGCCATGTATACCGAAGACTGGCCGCAGCATCGGTCATAAAATACACCAGTGCCAGTACAGCTATCGGCACAATACTGCGCAGCAACATCCAAGTTATATCCTCAGCTCGATCCAGCTCTGCCAATCCCCAACAACGCAGCAGCGCTCCCATTATAAATAAAGCGGATACCAAAAGGAAAGGAGCCCAAGCAGACTGCGGACGATGAACTCCATCCAGACGCATCCCCACTTCGACCGGGTCGCCCATACTTTCCAATGTTTTGCTCATTGCCTGTTCCGCATTATCCCCCTCAGCCAAAAACGCCTCGTACTGATCTTGCAAATGAGCCTCCAACTCTGCCTTAACGGTTTTTACTGCGGCGCGACAACGAAGTTGAGCCGTCACCTGTTCCAACCATGAATCCCATCCTCTCGCCGGCATCATCCATTCCCCCTTTGCAACTGTGCAGGTCTCAACACATGATTTATAGCGGTACTGACACGGTCCCACTCTTTCTGCTGAACTTCCAATGCCTGTCGACCAGACCGTGTCAAATGGTAATATTTGCGGGGTTTACCCGCTATTCCTGCGGCCTCATAACTCTCAATCTTTCCCTCCTGCTCCAGCACATGCAGAATGGGATAAAGCGTTCCTGCCTTCAACGAAAAGGTATCATTGGAACGTCGGGCCAGCTCCTCAATCATTTGATAACCATACATGTCCTGCTCTTGCAAGAGACGCATAAGCAACATCTGCGTAGATCCTGGCACCAAATTTTTCGTCTGCATTTTTCTCCCCCCGATATATTGATTATCTATATATAGCATTATAAGTAGATAATCTATATATGTCAAGAACATTATTTTTAGCAGAGAGATAAATTACCGAAAATACCGAGACAAAAAAACAGAAGTGGTTTTGATACCGCTTCTGTTCGAATTATTAAGAAAATCGAATCTTTCCGTCGTAAGGTGTGGAAAACTCGGAAAACAGCCAACCCGCATCTGTATTTACCATTTCCAATGTGCAAGACATACCGTCGTCATAGCAGGTTTCAAACACAATTTTCGTGTCTGTGTTGGACAACAAACGAAACTCACTCGGAAACGGATACTCGGCATCACTTGTCTGTGCCACGCGCAACACATACAGCCTGCCATCAAACTCAGCATATAGTGATTGACCTGCTAGTGCCGGCCCATCATCGATGGGAATGGACGAACTTTCTACCGGAACATAAGCTCGAAACAGCTTCTGGAACAACTCAAAATCAAACAGAGACCTCAGATAATCAGCTAAATCTGCGGAATCCTCAAAAGCGGTCTCTCTCACATACGTATCATAAGGAAGGTCTGTTACATAAACTTCGCTCTCATCGGGCCGAAATCCTGGCTCCACCGAAAAAGCGCGATAAGCATTCATCGCCTCCACGTACAGGTACTGCTGACTCGGGTCCAAAAAATCGGGTACAGCCAGAATATATTCTACAAGCACACCCGAAGGCACATGAAAATCGTATTTACCGGTGGTCTTGTAATCCTCCTCCATCCAGGCGGGTATGGATATCGAATGAGACGCCACTTGAGACGATGACGTCGAGACAACCAACTCGGTGGCACTGCATCCAATCAAAAGTAAAACCACGCATAAAACCATCACCCATCTTCGCATCTTTTTCAACCCCCTTCGTAAAAGAAACGAGACAAATGGGCTAAGTATTGCACAATTCTTGACAGACTTTAAATTGGCATGGTTGCTTGCCTCGCAGCACAAGCGGGAAAGGACGGACAAATCATCTCACTATCGACAGTCGTCCGTGGTGTTTGCATTACTTTCTTTGATTTTTCTTCTTCTGACTGCTGAGGGATTCCGGGGAACCGGTTGGCTTCTATATTTGGAAGGTGCAGCGATTGCTGCAGTGGTCTCTTCAGTGCGCACACTTTGAGAGATAAACTAAAAAGCCCCGGATCTATGCATCCGAGGGCTTTCTGTTTTTATTGGGCAAATCAGCTTTTCGTACGTCCCAGTGGGCTCGCACCAAACGATTTAAAAGAAAGATGACCACTTCTTCTCCTAAAAGTACCAGAGCCCAAGGACTTTTAAAAAACAAAACTACTTTTCCTAGAAAGGGAATGTGCGCCACATACGTACCCACAATATTTTCCCGCGGGGTTTTGTACCTGTCCAGTTCTGAAATAGCGTCCGGATGCGTCCGGTATATAAGGCGACCCGTCTCGGCGTCCCACTCTGTATGGCTGAATCTATGGGTCTCGATGATCTCCTCGCCAAATCGCTCTGCCTGAAAAGTAATGATTTGTTCCGGCTGCAGCGTCAAAAATGCATCGGAAGGGATCTGACGTACCAGCACAAGAGAAAAGGCCGGAATCGTAGGCTCCATGCTCTCAGAGAGTACCACATAAAAGCGATAAGGCAGCCGTCTTCCGACTTCTTGAGGAAAGAGCAAATAGACTCCTACGCACAAAAGCAATAACCCGATTGTAACCCAGAAAATCGCCTTCTTCATTCGATCAGGTACATTCTTTTTCACCGAAATAGCGCTCGTTTTATCGCGATCAGCTCAAGGTAGCCGTCACATCAAACTGAATCGGAGTATCCGCAGCCACTTTATCCGCTACATTCTCACTGCTAACGGTAGCTTTGATGGTATATGTATTGGATGCTTGAATATCTGTATCCGTAAAACTGGTGCCGGAACCACTCACACTTCCACCACCACTCTGTGTAACCTCAAAGGTAAAGTCTGATGTGCTGAGGCCAGAATCTCCTTTTACTGCAATCTCCAAGTCCAACTGTTTCGCCAAATCACTTTCATCTTCAATGGTGAATGTCACATCTCCAGAAGCAGAAGGATACACAGTCAATGTTCCCTCATCACTGTTCATCGCAAAATTCGTTGTCTCCACGGTGACTGGCTTGCGCAGTGTAACGGCCGTAGTGCTGGCGGTCGCCGTAGTTTTATCATACACCGCAAAAGTACCCGCAGAAGTAACAACCACTACCGCTGCCGTAGCCAAAGAAAGCCAAGTTGTTTTTTTGAACATCGTATGATCTCCTTTTCGCCTACCAAATTTGTATAGGTTGATTCTTGAGTATCATATCATATCTTTAAAAAAGTGAAAAATACTTCTTTTGGCACGAAAACCATATCAATTTTGGTATATATCAGGCAAATCCAAATCCTGCAAAAAATCTCTAAGAAAATATTTGACCGGCTCAGAAATCTCCTCTCTTTCACGATGCAGCAACAGAAGGTTCATTCGAACCGAAACATCTTCCAAAGGAATGCTGCAAATTTCAGAATTGTATAATTCTTTTTTTTGCCAATGATTCCCCACTATATATCCATTTGTTCTGCGCAATATTTGAAGAATGGTCCGATAACTGTTAACCGTAATGGTACGTTTTGGTGATTCCACTTCGAGCCTTGAATCGTCCAGCACGGTCCGATTGAGGTGGCTGAAAAAATCATCTGGCAGCAAAACCCTTGGATACCGAAGCAACTGGTGAGATGGTAAGAGTGGACGATTTGCCAAAGGATGATTTTTCCGCACATGGATATACATCGGTTGTGATTCATCCAGAGAAATGGTGTGGAGATTTTTGCTGGCGGCCATTTTCCGAAATATTGGCAACTGAGTATCATTGACCACCGTCAGTCCAATTTCGGCTTCTAAAGCCGCTACTTTTTCAAGCGCGGGTTCTAAGGTGGTTTCATAAAGGCAAAGTTCAATATCCTGCGCATTCATATGATGATATGCTCGCATGAAAAGATCGTCCTTCACATATAAAAACGCAATCGCCACGCGCAAATGACCAACCAGATTGTTATTTTGCGTATCCCGTAGCCGTTCTAACATTTGAAACTTATCCAAAATGGAGCGAGCGTAATGATATATCTGCCATCCTATCTGCGTGGGATATACTCCTTTGACTGTGCGATGGAGCAGCAAACAGCCCATTTCCTGTTCCATCGCACTGATCGTTCTACTTAGGCTTGGTTGAGCCACAAATAATTTTTGTGCGGCGGCGCGGATACTTCCACAATCTACCACTGTTACAAAATACTGAAGTTGTCTGCGCTGCATCGTTTTCCTCCTTTTGCAGCTTCCTTTATCACCGGCTGTTTTACAAGAAATCAACTGCGGTGAGACAATATCAGTTTTCCCTCATTTTTTCGCAAAAAAACAGGCAGCAGAATTCTCTGCTGCCTGTTACTATTTTTATGCGATTGTCTTATTTGGACAAACGTGCACGCAGGTCCTCAAGCTGTTTACGCAGCTCTGCAGGAACGCGCTCGCCAATCTGGTTGTACAGCTCTTCCACGCCCTTGACATCTTCCAGCCACAGATCGTTGTCGATCTCCAGCAGGCCCTTCAGGGTGTCCAGCGTGATGTCAGACAAACCTTCGATGTTGATATCTTCTGCCTTGGGCACATAGCCGATCGGAGTCTCTACAGCGTCAACCTTGCCTTCGCAGCGATCCAGCATCCACATCAGCACACGCATGTTGTCGCCAAAGCCCGGCCAAATGAAGTGGCCGTTCTCGTCGGTGCGGAACCAGTTAACATGGAAGATCTTAGGCGCTTTGTCGCCCAATTTCTTGCCCATCTCCAGCCAGTGGCCGAAGTAGTCGCCCATGTTGTAACCGCAGAAGGGACGCATAGCCATCGGGTCACGACGGACAACGCCCACAGCACCGGTAGCGGCAGCAGTGGTCTCAGAAGCCATTGCAGAACCTACATATACGCCATGCTCCCAGCTGAAGGACTGATATACCAGCGGAGCAGTCTTAGCACGGCGGCCACCAAATACCATTGCGGTCACAGGCACGCCCATGGGGTTATTGAACTCTTTGGACAGGCAGGGGCAGTTCTCCGCAGGAGCGGTGAAACGAGAGTTGGGGGGCGCCAGCTTGCCGCCATTAGCAACATACTCTTTGCCGTTGACGGGGATACCAGTCCACTCCTGAGCATCCTCGGGAGGATTCTTATCCAGGCCTTCCCACCACACAGTGTTGTCAGCCAAGTTGTGAGCAACGTTGGTGAAAATGGTGCCTTTCATTGTGGTGTGCAGAGCGTTGGGGTTGGATTTCTCGTTGGTGCCAGGAGCAACGCCGAAGAAACCATTCTCGGGGTTGATCGCATACAGACGGCCATCCTCACCGATGTGCATCCAAGCGATGTCGTCGCCGACAGTCCATACTTTGTAGCCCTGCTTTGCATAAACCTCAGGCGGAATCAGCATGGCCAGGTTGGTCTTGCCGCAGGCAGAGGGGAACGCAGCGGTGATGTATTTGGTCTCGCCGTTGGGGCACTCGATGCCCAGGATCAGCATGTGCTCAGCCATCCAGCCCTCTTTCATGCCCTGGTAGGAAGCAATGCGCAGAGCAAAGCATTTTTTGCCCAGCAGCACGTTGCCGCCGTAACCGGAGTTGATGGACCAGATTGCATTCTCTTCGGGGAACTGCACAATGTAGCGGTTCTCTTCGTTGATGTCGGCTTTCGCGTGCTGGCCGCGCACGAAGTCGTTGGAATCGCCCAGTTGACGCAGCGCTTTCACGCCGATGCGGGTCATGATGTCCATGTTCAGGACAACGTAGATGGAGTCGGTGACCTCAATACCCACTTTGGAGAACGGGCTGCCGATGGGGCCCATGCAGTACGGAATAACGTACATAGTACGGCCTTTCATGCAGCCAGTGTACATGGGAACCAGTTTTGCTTTCATCTCTTCGGGGTCCATCCAGTTGTTGATGACGCCCGCATCCTCTTTGTTCTTTGTGCAAATGAACGTACGACCCTCAACACGAGCAACGTCGTTCTTTGCAGTGTGGTGCAGAACGCAGCCAGGCAGTTTCTCCTGGTTCAGTTCAGTCATTTCGCCAGTCTTGAAGGCCTCTTCGCGCAGAGCACGCAGCTGTCCTTCAGAGCCGTCGATCCAAATGGTCTTGTCCGGAGTCATCAGGTCTTCCATTTCTTTGACCCAGTCCAGAACATGCTGATTGTTCGTCAAAGCCATAATTGAATCACCTTTCCTTTAAAAAATCCCTCTCGCATAAAGTGGTGAACAGAACTCGTTCGATCAAAAATGCGATTTGGTTTCATTATACCTTTTTGTTAAAAAAAACACAAGATTTTTCCGTGAAAAAGACGCAGCGTTTCGCCAAGCGGAACCGATTGTGCGCTTTTTGAGGACGAGACTGCAACAAAAGACGGCCGTTCCTTCAGAACAGCCGCCTTTGCAAAATCTTATTTTGCCGCTTCCACCAAAGCTTTGGTGTCACGGGCGATCATCAGCTCTTCGTTGGTGCAGATGACCAGCACTTTCACGCGGCTGCCCTTGCCGCTGATGTCCATGATGTCGCCAGTGCGCTGACGGTTCTTCTCAGGATCCACGGAAATTCCTAAAAAGCCCATGTCCTCGCAGACGCTGGCGCGCATACGATAGTCGTTTTCGCCGATGCCACCGGTAAACACTACGCAATCCAAGCCGCCCATGGCCGCCGCGTAGGAACCAATGTACTTTTTGATCTGATAGGCCAGCATATCAATGGCCAGTTTGGCACGGGTATTGCCCGCGTCGGCAGCACTGGTCACGTCACGCATATCGCTGGAAACGCCAGAAACGCCCAGCAGACCGCATTTCTTGTTCAGATAGTCGGCCATCTCCTGACCGTGCATGCCAAGTTTTTGCTCCATATAAGTAACTACGCTGGGGTCCACATCGCCGCAGCGAGTGCCCATCAGAACGCCGGCCAACGGGGTCAGTCCCATGCTTGTATCCATGCACTTGCCCGCCTTTACCGCGGAGATAGAGCTTCCGTTGCCCAGATGGCAGGTGACCATTTTCAAATCGCTGCTGTTCAGATACTGCGCAGCCGCCATACTTACATAACGATGGCTGGTGCCATGAGCGCCGTAACGGCGGATGGAGTATTTCTCATACATCTCATAGGGTACGCCATACATGTATGCCTTGGAGGGCATGGTCTGATGGAAAGTGGTGTCGAAAACAACCACGTTGGGAACTTTGTCGCCAAAGACAGCCTTGGCGCTGCGCAGGCCCTGTACGTGAGCCATATTGTGCACGGGAGCCAGCGGTGCGATCTCCTCAATTTTGTCAATGATCGCGTCGGTGACGATCTCAGATTTGGTAAAGAACTCAGCGCCCTGCACTACGCGGTGACCGATGGCAGTGATCTCGCTCTTATCTTTCACAACGGCACCCTCGCCTGTGGTCATCATCTCAACGACCTTCATGAACGCTTCGGTGTGCGTGGGGAAGGGAACTTCCTGGCTCCACTCGCCGCCGTTGGCTTTGTGAGTGATCTTGCTGCCCTCGATGCCGATGCGCTCGCACAGACCTTTACACAGTACGCTTTCGTCGTTCATATCAATAAGCTGATATTTCAGAGAGCTGGAACCGCAGTTGATGACAAGAACTTTCATATTTCCTTTTTCCTCCTAAAATGTTTCCAATGCTCGTTCTTTGATGAACAAACACTTTTCTTCCTTAACTATTTTATTATATAATGGTAAAAATTCATTTTCAAGGCGCGAAAGGGGTTTTATGTTGAAAATCGTTGGGATTATAGCAGAATATGATCCATTCCACGCAGGGCATGCGTGGCAAATCATGCAAGCCCGAAAAGCCGGTGCCGAAGCCGTGGTATGCGTAATGAGCCCCTCTGTGGTACAGCGGGGTGGGTTTTCTCTGTTTCCAGCGGATGTGCGTGCACGTGCCGCATTGGCTGGTGGGGTAGATCTGCTGATTTCGCTCCCGGCCCCTTATGCCGCCTGCAGCGCAGAGGGTTTTGCCAGCGCAGGTGTACATCTTTTGAATGCACTGGGCTGTGTGGACACACTTTGCTTTGGTGCGGAAACGCCCGACGCCTCTGTCCTTCAACAAACTTCCCGTACACTTTGCAGTCGTGAATTCCAAGCAGAAATCACGCATTTTCTGAAAAATGGAGCCAGTTTCGCCAGCGCTCGGGCTCAAGCAGCCGAGGCAGTACAACCTGGGGCAAAAACAATATTATCCACACCCAACAACATTTTGGGAATAGAGTACTGCAAAGCTATTCAAACTCAAAACAGTTCTATGAAAATTTTCCCAGTTCCGCGTCAAGGTGTAGAACACAACGCTTCAGCGCCCGGGGAGGGCTTTGCAAGCGCAAGCACTCTTCGAAATTTGTTCCGCAAAGGTGGCGCAGGCGAACTCTCCCCTTATGTACCTGCTGATTGTATGCCTTTCTATCATGAGGCGGAATCGCAAGGACTTGTCCTGAATCCGGATGCTGTATCCCTTGCTATTTTATCAAGACTTCGTGCGCTTTCTCCAGAACAGCTTAGCCAAACCCGTGGTATTCGGGAAGGTCTGGAACATCGGCTGTTTCATTTCATTCAAACCAGCTCGAATCTGTCTCAACTTTACGACAATTTGAAAACCAAACGCTACGCACATGCGCGTCTGCGTCGCCTAGTATTAGATGCTGCATTGGGCTGGACCGCTCAATCACTTTCCTTCCCGCCGCCTTATCTCCATATTTTAGGTGCAACCACGGCAGGATTTGCTGTTTTAAAGAAGGCCAAACAAACCGCTTCGCTTCCCCTTTCAGCCTCTCTTGCCGAATTGCGCGCACTCTCTGAACAAACGAAATTGGTGGCCGATGCACACAGTGCTGCAGAAGATTTGGCCTCTTTGTGTTTGTACCATCCTCGCCCGTGTGGCATTGCGTATACACAGTCTTTTTCTTCCAAATAAAAAAACGGCCTTACGGCCGTTTTTATTTTTGTGTATATTTTGCGGCATAAACAAGTTCCCACCCGTTTCGTTCTTCCCATATTGCATAAAACGTGTGCTCTTCCCAACGAGCTATTCCCCGCGCTTCATCCTCACCAATCTGTATTTCATACCGCCATGGTTTTTCGGGAATCCAGGTTTCCGCCGCTATCTGTATTTCTTTATGCAGCGCATCTATTCCCTGATTGACGCACACAGACTGTGATTGCGGCGCACCAGAAAACAGAAGCCCGGTTGCCAAAGCGATACTTCCAATCATTGTCATCGGACGCCGCATACTCTCACACTCCTTTGCCCACCATTATACTCAATATATTTAGTATAGTCAATGTCTTGAGCATGGTAGCATAAAATTGAGGTGGGACGTGTGATCAGTTATGAACCCTTCTATAAAACTTTGTATCGAAAAAACATAACAGAATACCAGCTTATCTTCAAACATGGTATCTCTGCCAATACATTGCACCGCATGAAGCACGGAAAAACGATCACCTTGAAAACCTTGGACACGCTTTGCTTCATTTTGGATTGTCCTGTCTCTGACATTATTGAATATCGCCGCGAATAAAACAAAAAGAGCGGGATGTGTAACACATCCCGCTCTTTTCGTATTTTCCAATCAATTCAAAGCTTTATATACACGCTCAAGCTCTTCTTCATCCTCACTTACCAGAAGCACCGGATGAGTATAATCCAAGCTCATGAGGCCCAGAATGCTCTTTGCATCGGCAATGCTTCCTTTCGAGTCATGAACACCGATATCGTTGCAGCACCGGGATGCAGCATTCATGATATTTTTGACTTCATTAAAATTGGAAATTTTGATCTGCTTGACCATTTTGGTTTACCTCTCTTTCAATCAGCATGAAACAGCGAACAATGTAAGGTCTCACCATCTAATCTTATGGTGTCTTTCCCGTCCTTACATTGTGCATTATACCAGAATATTTCCCATTTGTCTTGTGAAAAATACACAAATAATAACTTTCCGTTCTTTTTCTCGCTATTCAACAAAACTGCATTTGACCAAATTTTGGTTTTGTGCAGTTCGGCAAGAAAAAACGCGGTTCAAATGATACTATTTTGTTCCAAATTGTGTTAACACCTTTATTTCAAGGGTGAAAAGTCCATATTTCTGAAGGACAGATGGCAAAAAAAGGCCACCCACAAGAAAATCTTGTGGGTGGCCTTGATTTTTTGCTTACCACAACTGGCAAACCTGCTCATACATCTGCACATATTGCTTAGCACTGGCACTCCAGCTCATATCACATTCCATGGCGCGTTTTACAAGGACCTTCCAGCCATCGGTCTTTTCATAACCCTCTTTTGCCCGCAAAACAGCGTTCAACATCTCATGGGCATTATAATTATGGAATGTAAATCCATTGCCCTGACCATCGCCAGAATCATGAATGGAATCCCTTAAGCCGCCTGTTTCACGCACAATAGGAATTGTGCCGTAGCGCAAAGCCACCATCTGTGAAAGTCCACACGGCTCTGATTTGGAAGGCATCAAGAACATGTCCGCTCCCGCATAAATCTTCCTCGCCAAAGACGGAATAAATCCAATCTTGACACCTACGGCACCTGGATTTCTCGCAGCAAGGTCGCGGAAAAAGCTTTCATATTCTGCCTCGCCGGATCCCAATACCACAAGTTGCAATCCACTGTTGATAATCTCCTGAGCCACATGTCTTACCAGATCTACACCTTTATGGCCCACCAAACGCGTGACCATGGCTACTACCGGAACCGGCCAATCATGCAGTTCAAAACTGGCCCGCAAATCCTTTTTACATGCAGGTTTATGCTCTGCAAAATTTGCTGCACTGTAATTTTCCACCAAGTTCGGATCTGTAGCGGGATCGTAGCTTTTTACATCAATCCCATTTAAAATTCCGCACAGTTTGTACTGTTTTTGCCGCAAAAGGTCATCCAGTCCATGACTGTACCAAGGATCCAAAATCTCCGACGCATAACTGGGCGAAACCGTTGTTACTTTATCTGCACACTCGATGGCGCCTTTCATGAAATTGACGCACCCATCGTATTCCAAAAGATGCGCATCCTGTCTCGAAATTGCCACAGTATCTTCCAAAATTTCCATTCCATATTTACCTTGATACTGAATATTATGGATGGTAAATACAGTCTTGATGTTTGAGAATTTTTCCAGATGGCGATAGTACAGATTTAAGTAAACTGGCACCAAAGCCGTCTGCCAATCATTTGCATGAATGATATCCGGTTCAAAATCAATATGGAACAGCATTTCCAAAATCGCACGCGAGAAAAACGCAAACCGTTCGCCGTCATCATAGAAGCCATATAATCCTGTACGTTTAAAATAATACTCATTATCCAAAAAGTAATATTTTACGCCATCATAAGTCAGCTCAAACACACCGCAATACTGATTGCGCCAACCCACTGGAACAGTAAAATTGGTTAAAAACTTCAATTTTTCACGATAAGTAGGATTCATATCACTGTATAGCGGCATCACCACACGGCACGCCACTTTTCGGTTTCGAATGGCGCGTGGCAAACTGCCAGCCACATCACCTAAGCCGCCGGACGCAGCAAAAGGATTGGCCTCACTGGCGCAAAACAATACGTTCATATTACACGCTCCTTTTTTACAAACAGGGGCGGACCTGACGGCCCGCCCTATGAATGTTGAAATCAGACTTCGGTGCCTTTTTCAATGTAAACGGGGAAATTGGAATTTCCCAGCAGACGACGTCCCATAGTAACATGGACATTCTTATCTGTGACAATGTAATCCAATTCCACGTTCTGGTCCACCGTCGTACCCTGCATTAACACACAGTTATGCACTTTGGCGCCCTTGGCAATTTTTACACCGCGGAACAATACGCAGTTCTCTACTTCGCCCTCAATCACACAACCGTCGGCCACGATGCAATTGTTCACCTTACAATCCATAGCGTAGCGTACGGGGGCCTCATCGCGAACTTTGGTGTAGACCGGACGCTCTTTCGGGAACAAAGCCGCCATGTTCTTAGGATCCAAAAGCCGCATGTTCTCGTCGAAATAACTCTTCATATCGTAAATACGCGCACGATATCCCTTATACTCATATCCGTTCACGTGCAAAATCTTTAAACTGGGAGCAATAATATCTCTCTCCAGATATACCAAATTATGCACCTGTGCATCGCGAACCATCTCCACAAGTTCTTCGCGATCCATCACGATAACATTCATCGACAAATTCTGAACGCCGGGACGATAATCGTTTGTACGAAGCTCCGTGATTCTCCCCTCGTCATTAACAGTAAACGTATAGTTCTCTGTTTGAATGGGAAGAGGGATTTCCGCCCGTTCGTAGACCATCGTTACATTGGCACCGCTGGCAATGTGTTTTTCCATCAGATCTGAAAAGTCCAGATCATGTGCAATGTTGCAGTCCGAAAGAATTACATATTTTTCTTTTTGGCTGCGCAAGAAATTCAAAATGCTGCCCAAAGCCTCTACACGGCCATGATAGATTTTTGTATTTTCCTGTGCAAAAGGCGGTACCAAATTCAAGCCACCGCGCTTACGGGACAAATCCCACTCACGTCCATTTCCCAAGTGGTCCATCAAAGAATAATAATTCTTTTTCGCAAGCAGCGTCACATTCACAATACCCGCATTCACCATGGCAGACAGGGAGAAATCCACCATACGGTAACGGCTTCCAAAAGGCACGCTGGCCATGGTGCGGCGATGCACCAGCTCCGGCACCAATTCATCATATGTATTGGGGAAAATAATACCCAGGGCATTCATGTTTACCATAACTGCTCACCATCCTGTACGTCTTTTTCCAGCATTGCCTTTGGTCCTACCTTAGCGCCTGCACCAATTGTACGCCCTTCGCCAACCACGGCCACGCCCCATTTGGATTTATCCTCCACTGTCTCCGGCCGTGCTCCGACTACAGCGCCTTTTTTAATGGTTACATTTTCCGCAATGATGGAATAGTAGACCTCTGCGCCTTCTTCCACAACAGCACCTGGCATCAGGATAGACGACTCAACTACTGCACCACGCCCCACACTGACACCAGCGAACAAAATGCTGTTACATACAGTTCCTTCCACAAGGCAACCTTCTGTGACCATGGAATTATCCACATGAGCATCTCCGCTGATATAGTGGCCAGGACGTCCCGATGTGCGGGAATAAATCTTCCAATCTGCTTCCCATACATCCAAAGGTACATTCGGATCCAAAAGATCCATGTTGGCTTCCCACAGACTGTCAATGGTGCCCACATCTTTCCAATAACCTTCAAACGGATACGCAACCATTTTCTCGCCTGCGTTCAGCATATTGGGAATGATGTTCTTTCCAAAATCATTGGAAGAATTCGGATCTGCTTCGTCCTCGGTCAAATATTTGCGCAGCTTCTCCCAAGTGAAGATATAAATGCCCATAGAAGCCAAATTGGACTGAGGCTGTTTGGGTTTTTCTTCAAACTTAGTGATCGTGCGATTCTCATCAGCCGTCATGATACCAAAGCGAGGAGCCTCTTCCCAAGGAACCTCCATGACTGCAATGGTGCAATCGGCTTGTTTTTCCTTGTGGAACTCCAGCATTTTTCTGTATTACATACTCTGGATCATAGCGCTCAATGAAGTTAATATTCTGATAAATAGCATTTGCCGTTCCCTTATACCAATCTGACCCTGTAGCCGTTTGATAAGGAGGCAGCACATGCACACCGCCATACTGACGGTCCAAATCCCAAGGCTGGCCATTCCCAATGTATTCATTCAAAAGCAACGGCTGATACTGTGTCAACACACCCACTGTATCAATGCCCGAATTGACACAGTTCGAGAGCGGAAAATCGATGATACGGTATTTTCCTCCAAATGGGACAGCGGGTTTCGCCAGCTTCTTGGTAAGGGCATACAAACGCGACCCCTGACCGCCAGCCAGCAGCATGGCAATACATTCTTTCATCTTTTTCTCCCCTTGCAGCGCTTTATAAAGCATAGGCCGCCTTTACAAAACGCCTAATTTATTTCTTTTCCCGGTCTGGGCATTCCCAACCGGAAACAAAAGGCAAATCATTTTGCCTGTTTGCCAGTTTTTCCAGTCGATTTTTCAACTGGTTTCTTTTTTGCAGCGGATTTACGCACAGACGTCTTTTCCGCATTGACCGTCTTTTCTTTTTTCACAGTCCCCCGCGGAGCGCGTTTAGCGGGTGTGGAGAAAATCAACGTAGACATAGGCGGTATTTTAACAGAAACAAACTGTTCAAATCCATGCATCTGTCCCTTTTGCGCTTTTATGGGCTCGTTGTGAATACCAGACCCGCCAAACTCTTCGGCATCCGAATTCAGCAACTCTGTATAGGTACCCCCACGAGGCACACCAAAACGATAGTCCGAGCGAAGAACCGGAGCAAAATTGCATACCGCCACGATCTCGCGTCCTTTTTTATCTCGCCGCAAAAATACAATGACACTTTGCGACGAATCATCTGGAACGATCCATTGAAATCCATCCCAAGAGAAATCATCTTCCCACAAAGCCGGCGTTTCTTTATACAAGCGGTTCAAACTGCGCACATAATTCTGCATTTGCGCATGACGGTCATATCCCAAAAGCATCCAATCCAATTGTTGCGCCTCGTTCCATTCGATGAACTGCGCAAATTCCTGTCCCATAAACAAAAGCTTTTTCCCGGGATGTGCCATCATATAACCATAAAACGTACGCAAATTCGCAAATTTTTGCTCGTAATCTCCCGGCATTTTATTAATGAGACTGCACTTGCCATGCACAACTTCATCGTGACTTAAAGGAAGCACAAAATTCTCACTGAACGCATAGAAGAAGCTAAACGTAACTTTGTTGTGGTTTCCGGCGCGGAACAAAGGATCGGTACTCATGTAGCTGATCATATCGTTCATCCAGCCCATGTTCCATTTAAAATTAAAGCCAAGTCCTCCATCTGACACTGGACGAGACACCATGGGCCACGCCGTGCTCTCTTCTGCAATCATCAATGCATGAGGATGCCGCGAAAACACTTCTGTATTCAGCTTGCGCAGAAAGTCTATCGCTTCCAGATTTTCCTTTCCGCCTTGGGCGTTAGGACTCCACTCGCCATCCCGGCGGTTGTAATCCAAATACAGCATACTGGCCACCGCATCTACGCGCAGGCCGTCCACATGGTATTCTTCCAACCAGAACAAGGCGTTGGAAATGAGAAAGCTCTGTACTTCGGGGCGTCCATAGTCAAAGACCATTGTCCCCCATTCCTTGTGCTCTGCGCGCAATGGATTCTGGTCCTCGTAACAATTGGTACCATCAAACTGATACAAGCCAAACTGATCTTTTGGAAAATGTGCAGGGACCCAGTCCAAGATAACACCAATGCCGGAACGATGACATTTGTCTACAAAATATTTAAAATCATGGGGTGTGCCATAACGACTGGTAGGGGCAAAGTAACCAGTGACTTGATAGCCCCAACTCCCATCAAACGGATGCTCCATAACAGGCAAAAGTTCTACATGCGTATAACCCATTTCAATCAAATAAGGGACCAATTCATCGGCCAGCGCCTTATAATCAAATTGATTTCCATCTGGATATGTACGCCAACTGCCCGCATGCATTTCATAAATATTCATGGGACTGGACAGTGGGTCCGTTTGAGAAACAAAACGTTGCCAACGTGCATCTCCCCAGACATACCCAGACAAATCGTAAATCTTGCTGCAATTGGCCGGACGAGTCTCGGTGTGAAACGCGTAAGGATCAGCCTTAAACACCAATTCATCCGAAGGAGTAGTCACGCAATACTTATAAATATCAAACTGTTCCAACCCAGGGACAAAGCATTCCCATATTCCGCCGTCCGGATCCAAATTAGTCATTGGGGTTGCCGTTGGAATCCAACTGTTAAAATCCCCCACCACAGATACCGCCTTGGCGCGAGGTGCCCATACTCGGAACACAACACCTTCATATTCGCCACGTTTTTCAAAATGCGCGCCAAAAAAGCGCTGACATTCAAAATTTTTGCCTTGTTTAAACAAATAAATCGGCAGATCCGATACTGGATTGTTTTTTTTCAAGAAAGCTCCTCCTTTGGGGGCAAACCAGCAAAAGACAGGTTTCGCACACACTGACTGAAACCACGGTCAAACGCAGTTTCTTTCTTATTATAATAATCATTTTCCGGCCTTTTTGCAATAGTTTTCTGTATCATTCGTTGAAGTGGACACCAAAAAACGAACTCGTTTTTGGACATTTTATACAAATTTTAGCTATTATTAGAAAATTTGCCAATTTTTTGTCAAGAGTCAGTAAAAAGATTCCTGATAGTTGTAATACAAATCCATATTTTTCCTGTTTGTGATGTTCACGGCATTTTTAAAATACCGGAGTTTTTCCTTGCAATGGCAACAAGGATTCAAAAATGTTGTTTTACAAATCATTCTATTGCGACAATAATAAACCACAAATTGCATAGTTCGCCGTATTTTCATATACAAAGAACCCCGCCTTTTTCAAAAGGCGGGGTTCTTTTTTAAAGCCATTTTTTTCGAATTGCAAGCACAACGCTCACGGCAGTAAATACGACCGCAATACCAATGACAATCCAAAAACCAAAAGGCGATGTTTCAAACGGTACAGGTACGTTGGTACCCCACAAAGCGAACACAATGCTAGGAACGGTGAGAATAATTGTTACACTGGCCAACATTTTCATAACAATATTCAAATTGTTCGAAATGACCGACGCAAATGCATCCATGGTTCCGGACAAAATGTCTCGGTAAATATTTGACATTTCAATTGCCTGCTTGTTTTCGATGATGACATCTTCCAAAAGTTCTGTGTCGTCCGGATAATCTTTTACAAAATCCATACGCAGCAACTTTTCCAAAACAAGTTCATTGCCTTTAAGAGATGTGGAAAAGTAAACCAGACTTTTCTCAAGGCCCAGCATTTGAATAAGCTCTTTATTTTTCATGGACAGATGCAATTCATTCTCCACACGATTGGATGCCTTGTCCACTTCGCGCAGGTAAAACAGAAACAGTGTGGCATTGCGATACAAAAGCTGCAATGTCATACGATTTTTCTTTTTGGTGGAGAATCGCTTGGCTGAGCCATCGCTAAACGCTCTGGACAAAGCACTTTCTTTCAAACATACTGTGATGATGTTGTCCCGTGTCAGAACAATTCCGTACGGCAGCGTCGTATAGACAAAGCCTCTGCCGGGTTGTACCTCTACCGTAGGAGTATCCACCAAAATCAGCATATTTTCGTCTTCAAAGTCGATACGGCTGCGTTCTTCTTCGTCAAGCGCAGCCCGCACAAGATCTACATCTACCTGAAGTTGATCGCATACAGATCGGATCTCCTCTTCCGTAGGTGCACACAAATCGATCCAAGCGCCCGGCTCGATCTGTTCCAGTTCATTCAGGACGCCAGCATCCGTTGAATAAATCGAAATCATGATATCCCTGCTTTCTGCGTACCAATCTACGCATATGCAGGCAACACAAAATCAGCCGCGCACAGCGCAGAAAGCACGCTCATTTTTTTGTTGGCATGATCGCCCTCGAGGATCGCCCTCCACGCTGTTTCACTCTCCTTTTTCCATCGTCATGGGTTCCATTCGCCTTATTCAGTTTATGCTTTTCCGGCACAGTTTGTCAAGGAAAACCGGAACAAATCGTGATTCGGCAAAAACTACTGTTCCTTTTTCAAAAAGATTTCAACAAATTGTCAAACCCTTTTCTCTGCCTTTTCCAGCTCCAAAATGTAAGCACCAAGCCGTGTCGCATCTTGCTCATCATGCGTCACAACCACAATTGTCCTGTCTGCCTGACGCTCTTTTACGAACTGTATTGCACGAAGATGAGCCTCTTCATCCAAGCCCTTAAAAGGTTCGTCCAACAGCACCGTCTCCACTCCATCTGCCAGCATAGCCCGTGCCAACGCCACGCGACGTCTTTGTCCGCCGGACAATTCAGATACCGGCCGCCCACTTTCTTCTTTCGTAAGCCCCAATTGGGCCAAAGCCTGTAAAATGAAACTTTCGGACTTACTGCAAACGAGATGTACATTCTCCACTGCATCTGCATACTCCAAGAGCCTTTCCTCTTGAAAAGCGGCGGAAAAATGATTATTTCCTCTATCTACACTTCCTTCTTCCGCAACCAACAATCCAGCTATCACGCGGAGCAATGTAGTTTTTCCAAGGCCGGACGGTCCCATCACACATGCAATTTTGCCCGCCGGGAAGGTAAAGGTCAGTTGTCTCAGCACCGGAGAGGCACCGAATCCTTTGCTGACATTTTCCAAACGAATCTCCGATGGCTTGGCGGATGTTTTGCATGTGGGCGCCGACACATGGAGCAGATACTGCCCCACGCGGTCCAGAACAAATAAAAACAATTTTTCAAAACATAAACTCAACAGCACAATCACTACTGTCCATGCCAAGAGTTCCGCCGTGGAAAAAAGCAGTTTCGCATCGTACAGCTTCTCACCGATACTTCCGGATGTAATTCCAATGACCTCCGCCGCTACACCGCTCTTCCAGCACAACCCCAGCCCTACGGCACAAGCTGCCCGAAAGGGTGGAAATACCGATGGCAAACGAATGTATCGAATCGTGCGCCATGCAGGGAGTTCATACAATTTTGCAAGTTCCAAAAGAGCACAGTCCGTCTGGCGAATTCCCGTAAGTGTATTGGTATATATGATGGGCAGCACCATGAGAAAGCTAATAAAAACGGCTAAGTTTCCTGCGTTTCGAAGCCACAACAGTGCTAAAATAATAAAGCTCGCCACCGGAATGCTTTTTACGGTAACCATCAGAGGGCGCAGCAATGCACGCACCACACCGGATGCAGCCGCCAACGCCGCAAGCACAACACCGGCTGCGACCGCCAGTAAAAAACCCGATAAAATTCGAACTGAGCTAAATAAAACGGTCGCCCAAAACTCTCTTGTCAAAATCAAATGAGCCAGTGTAATCAACACTTTTATTGGCGAAACTAAAAGCAACTCGCTCCCAATGCAGGCGCTGGCCGCCTGCCACAGCAAAAGCCAAAAGCAGACAGCCAGCGTATTTATAATGATTTTCTTTTTATGCTCCATAATAGAACGCATCATCGGGCATCGTACCTCCCACCGAATCAGGAGCCTGGTCGTACAACACCTGCAAATAACCGGAAACTTTTTCTTTCATCTCGGATCCGGTGATAAATGTGATATTGCATGCGGGCAACGCCTTCTGCGCCACTGCTGCTTTGGGCACAATCTCATACCCAGCAACCAGTTCAGCCGCCTCTTCTACATTGCCATTCACAAAATCCACACTGGCAGCATAGTCTTCCAGGAACTCTTCAAGAGCCTCAGGATTTTGTTCTGCAAACTCCTTGCGAACCACTGCTACACCAGTGACCAGCGCCGAGTCCGGGGAAACCTTATTCCACTCCTCGGTCATATCCAATGCAACTTTTACATTTTCATTCTGCATTTGCAAGGTGGTAACATAAGGCTGCGGCAACATAGCTACGGCTCCTTCACCGGCGCTCTCCATTGCAGCAGCAACCTCGGTCGCCTCGCTCAAATACTCCACAGTCACA
Organism: uncultured Ruthenibacterium sp.; assembly: GCF_963558415.1. Taxonomy (NCBI): domain Bacteria; kingdom Bacillati; phylum Bacillota; class Clostridia; order Eubacteriales; family Oscillospiraceae; genus Ruthenibacterium; species uncultured Ruthenibacterium sp. Next base: position 42,633 of record NZ_CAUWGY010000003.1, read on the forward strand.
TCTGTGCCCACCGTAAGGCCATTCTCTGCAAGCACATAATTAAGCACATACTCCGGTGTGGTTCCTTTTCCTGTAGAATAAATGGTTTTTCCGGCCAAATCCGCAACAGAAGAAATTTCCTCTCCATTGGTAACAATATACAGTACACCCAATGTATTGATTGCAGCTACCTGTACGGCCCCTTCGGTCTTATTATACAGCACACTGGCCAGGTTGCAAGGCACCAATGCTACATCGATATCGCCCTTGATCAACTGCGGAGAAATTTCATCAGCCGCTCCATACATGGTAACCTGATAATCGTGCCGTGCCTCTCCCTTGTCAGCAAGGTCCATCAATTCTACAAGACCCATGGTTGTGGGTCCCTTCAAGCTGGCAATACGAAACGTTGTCCGCTCAGCAGCAGTAGACGAAGCTTCCACACTCGTTGAAGCACTCTCCGATGCAGGCATGGATGTCTGGCTGGAACTGGTGGCGTCGGACGTGCCGCATCCAACCAACAAACCGACACTCATCACCGCTGCCAAAAAGGTACAAATTACTTTTTTCATGTTTTTAAGACTCCTCTTTCTTGCAGTTTGCCGTTCCATTATAGTATAATAAAGCCCGAAAAAAAGTTGCCAATGCAACATTTGGAGGAAAACCATGGAAATTCCAAAAGAAGTCATTGAACACTGCGCTCTATTTGTACAAATGCCTACGGAGCGGGTATACGAACTTTTGGATGAGCTGTGCGCCGGAACGCGCACTTATGCTTGCGGTGAAGCACTGGTTTTAGCCGGCTATGAGAACAGCAGCATCGGCATCGTCTTAGAGGGTCGGATCGAGGCATACAAAAGCGAACCGGATGGAAGCCAGTTAATGATGGCAAACATGGGACCAGGCGGTGTGTTTGGCGATGTCATCTGCGGAAGCCACAGCAAAAAAAGCCCGGTGACCGTAGTAGCCGCCACCGACGTGCGTGCTCTTTGGATTCCTTACGCCAAGGTCTTGGGAAATAGCAATAGTCCGATGCACACGGTTTTTTTACAAAATCTGATTGCACTGTTGGCTGAGAAATACTTTTCTTTGGATCGTCGGCTAGAATTGTTAATGGCACGAACGCTACGTGAAAAGTTGTTGCGCTATTTGATGAACGACGCACCCATGAATTCGGATGGAAGTCGGCAGACTCCTTTCACTCGAGCACAACTCGCCGCTTATCTTGGATGTGACCGAGCCGCGCTTTGCCGTGAATTGTCACGCATGCAGCGAGATGGGATTTTGGAAGTACACGGTCGCAGTTTCCGTCTTTTACATACAATAAAAACGCTTCCCGACTAAACTCGGGAAGCGTTTTCTGTTTTCTCTGTTACAACATTGGCAAAGCAAATATCATGAGACTCCACAGGCAGACTCGACATGAGCATTTTCTCACGACACACCAATATACACGCTGCATTTGCACGGAGATGCGGCAAAAAGCGGTCATAATATCCCCCGCCATAGCCTAGGCGCTGACCTTGTCGCGTGGCGGCCAAACAGGGGACCACACAAACATCAATCTCCTGTGGTGGCACGCAAAGTGCATTTTTCGGTGGTTCGAGAATCCCCATTGCGCCGGGACAAAGCGTTTGCAAAGACGCAATAGCCCGTGCTTCCATCACACCCTTCCCTGTGCATAGCGGCACACAAAGACGTTTTTGATCCAGGAGCACCCGCTCCAGGAAAAGGCGCGTATCGATTTCCCTGCTGGTTCCTACAAAACAAAACACCGTTTTTGCATTTTGATAAGCAGGCATTTCCCACAGCAACTGACAAATTTTCTCTGAAGCAAGCGCAGTGTATGTGGATGAAAGCGAGTTTACCTGTATCCGCATTTGAGCGCGAATGGCACGTTTCTGTTCAGCGAGACTCATAGGGTCTCCTCGGGCAATACATCGCTCTCTGAAAAATCCTCTCGATCCAATGTCAAGTTTGGGTTGTAGTAAGGATCTTTGGTCAAGCTGTCTCCATAGCGCTCCGCCATCCGTGCTTTTTCCTTCTCAAAGCGTTCCTTGGCCGGCCCCTTTGTATCCAACCCACGGCTTTTTGATTCGTAGTGATAGAGCTGCGCGTAAGGTGTATACAACACTCGATATCCTTTATCCCTCACACGCAGGCAAAAGTCCACATCGTTGTAGGCTACTGTGAAACCCTCATCCAATCCGCCTACCTCATCGTATACGGATGTTTTGCACAAAAGGCACGCTGCCGTAACTGCAGATAAATCCTGCACGGTAGAAAGACGGAACATATAGCCAGAACTTTCTCGACGGGCGTACTTGTGACTATGCCCAGCATAGCCGCCCAATCCTATAATCACTCCACCGTGCTGTACCGTGTTATCGGGATAATAGAGTTTCGCACCGACGATGCCCACGCCCGGCTGTACCGCCAGACTGAGCATTTCCCGCAACCAGCAGCCATCAATCACTTCCACATCGTTGTTCAAAAGCAGCAGATAACTTCCTTTGGCTACCTTGCGTCCAAAATTATTGATTGCGGAAAAATTGAACGGCCCTGTATAACCAACTACACGGCAGCCCCGGTACTGGCGGCGAATTTTTTTGTAATACTCGAAGGTTGCCTCATCGGTAGAATTGTTTTCGATTACTATTACTTCAAAATGGGTATAATCGGTCTTTTCATAAATGGAGTGAAGCACCTTATCCAAATCTTCCACATGGTCTTTATTGGGAATGAGAATAGAAACCAGCGGACTGCCCGGAATATCATACTCCACTTTATAAGTGCTGGGGAACAGACCATCCGTAACCCTGCCTCGTGCACCTGTCCGTTTGAGATGTGCCGAAATTGCTCGCTTAGCCGCTTGCGCCACATAAGGTTTTGCCTGTGTTCCCGCAGACGTGGACGCAGCGTGAACCCGCCAGTAATACAACACTTTCGGAATATGCACCGGCACGGTTTTCTCGGACAGCTTTAAAAACAGGTCATGGTCCTGACTTCCGTCACACGCAGGATCCATCCCTCCTACCTCTTGAAACAATGGCCGCCGAAACATGGAAAAATGACAAATATAATTACAACAATTCAGATAATCCGGTGCAAAATCCGGTTTGAAGTGACCCGTTAGTGGCTTTTGAATATCTGTGTCAAACAAAGCTTCATCACTGTACAGAAAGTCTGCATCCGTCTCATAAGCCGTCTTTGCCATCCAGTACACAGCGTGCGGCGCCAATACGTCGTCGTGATCCAAAAGCGCCAGATACTCTCCTTGCGCCAACTGCGCAGCAGCATTGGTATTGGCCGAAATTCCTTTGTTCTTAATGCGAACATATTTCACATGAGGCTGTGTTTTTAAATACTCTCCTACTGCAGTATGCTCCTCGTCCGAAGCATCTGCTACACATAGTTCCCAATTTTTACAGGTCTGATTTTGAACGCTTTCTACCATCTGTTTTAGAAATTGCATTGGTGTATTGTACACAGGAACCAGAATACTAATCAAAGGCCAGTCGGCTGAGTTCACAGCACGTTGAGCCTCTAACAATTCCTGAGGTGGAAGAAAACGCCCCTTTTTACTTTTCATCCGGCGTTTAAAAAAACCGGTAGCGCGGCGCAGTGTAGAGCCGAATCCTTCTTCATGGACCGACCGAAAAAAAAGCGCAACCAATTCCTGCAACCGTTTCAGACGCAAATTCATAAAATGGTCCTCCATTTGGCAAAACGGGCAGAGAAGTTCTGCCCGTTTTGATCATTTATATCCGTAATTTTCATAAAGGAGCGTAAAATGGGGGTTGTAATAAGGATCTCCTCGCTCCATCAGTGCCGCATACTTCTCCACAAAACGCGCCTTTTCTGCCTCGTAGCGAGCCTGGCGCTCGCCGCCGCACTGGGTGTCATCGCCTCTGCTTTTAGATTCATGATGGACAGCCGTGGCAAAAGGCGTCATCACATTCAAATATCCCTTGGCCCGTAATTTCAGGCAAAAATCCACGTCATTGTACGCCACAGCAAAATTTTTCTCATCCAATCCGCCAACTGCCTGATACAAACTCTTTTTTACCATCAAGCAAGCACCAGTGACTGCACAGAAATTCTGCGTAGTGGCCAAACGGTACATATCTCCTGCGGAATCTCTGGGATGGCCTTTGTGATTATGGCCGGCGCTTCCGCCCAAACCAATAAACACACCTGCATGTTGCACCGTTCCATCCGGATAAAACAATTTTGCTCCCACAGCGCCCACATCCGGCCGCTGCGCATAACTAAGCATTTCTTGCACAAAACCCGGTGTTTCTATCTCCACATCATTGTTTAGAAGGAGGAGGTAATCCCCCGTGGCAAATTGTGCGCCTGCATTGTTGATTGCCGAAAAATTAAACGGCCCACTGTATTTTAAAAAGCGCAGTCCTGGCAGACGTGCGGCCGCCTTATAAAACTCCATAGTGGCCGGATCGGTAGAGTTATTCTCAATGACGATGACCTCAAGATCCTTCCACCCGGCATTTTTATACAACGCCGCTAAGCAACGTTTTAAATCATCCACATGGTCCTTATTCGGAATGAGCACGGATACCCGAGCGGGTGCACACACCTTGTACTGCGTGCGGTAAGCACCCGGACATCCCTCAATGGGAACGACCTTTCCATCCAAACCAAGACGGTCCAGATGCGCCTGCACGGCGCCTGCGCCAGCAGCCACCGCATAAGGCTTTGCCGACATATCACTGGATGTAGATGCTGCATGTCCCCGCCAATAGTACAAAACCTTAGGAATATGCTCCACACGATTTGCCTTTTCGGTCAACCGGAGGATCAAATCATAATCCTGTGCTCCGTCAAACTCCGGCCGTTCCCCACCGCCTGCGCGCTGAAACAGTTCCCGGCTAAATACCGCCAAATGAGTAATATAGTTACAACCACGTAGAGTGTCCGGAGAAAAATCCGGTTTAAAATGATATTCGCTCAGTTTTTTCAAACTTGCATCCAATACGATCTCATCCGAATAAATGAAATCCGCTCCGGTCTCATTGATTACACGAACGACCTCATACAAAGCATTGGAGCTGAGCACATCATCATGGTCCAACAGCGCAATAAATTCTCCGCTGGCTTCCGCCAAACCGACATTGGTGTTCGCGGCAATGCCCTCGTTTTTGGCAAGCCGGCAATAATTGATGCGGCCATCTTTATACTTCGCAGCCAATTTTCCCAATTTGGACTTGGGATCGTTTGAAGCATCTACCAATACAAGTTCCCAATTCTGATAACTTTGCACACGTACGCTTTCTACCATCTCTTTAAAAAAGCGTTCCGGCGTATTGTACAAAGGCACCACTACACTAACCAAAGGCATGTGCGGAAATATGATTTTCTGTTGTTCACGAAGTTCGCGTCGCAAAGGTATATCCGCACGAAAGCGCCAGCTCTCGCCCTTGGTCATCAAATCTACCCGGTAGGAGATTTCTCTGGCCAAAGCCTCACCGCCACGCTCACGGTAACATTGAACGCCACGCCGCACAAGACTGGAAAAATGCGACGGATTTGCTGTTCGCCGAAGAGCCTTTCCGACCGAGTCCCGTTCAGACGGGTCCTTTACCCGCCCGCTCATTGGTCATTTCCCTGATCCAGAGCTTTATACGCGTCGCACACCGTTTGCATATCCCCCGTCATACGTACACGTCCCTTCTCCAGCCAAGTTACCTTATTGCACATACGTTCGATTTGCTCAATGGAATGGCTAACCAAAATAACCGTCGTTCCACCGCTCATCAGTTCCCGCATACGCTTTTCGCACTTTTCCTGAAACAAAAAGTCTCCCACAGACAAAATTTCGTCCGCGATCAGCACATCAGGCTTAGTTACGGTAGCAATCGCAAAAGCAATACGGCTGACCATACCGGACGAATAGTTTTTCAGCGGCACATCCAAAAAGTCTTGCAGTTCGCTGAACTCCACAATCTCATCGAACTTAGAATCGATGTACTTGGGGGTCATTCCCAGTACCGTTCCGTTTAAATAAATATTTTCCCGTGCCGTTAAGTCCATATCAAAGCCGGCGCCAAGCTCGATCAAGGGCGCGATGGTGCCGTGCACCACAGTAGAACCGGACGATGGTTTGAACACACCTGAAATAATTTTTAAAAGAGTGGATTTTCCTGAACCGTTCAATCCGATCAGTCCGTAAAAATCCCCTTTTTCCACATTAAAAGATACATCCCGCAAAGCATAAAATTCTTCAAACTGCAACTTGCCCTGCACAGCAGCCAGAAAGTACTCTTTCAGGCTCTCATGTTTTTCCTTGGCCATATTGAAGCGCATGGAAACGTTTTTTACTTCGATCATATTCATTAAAAACGCCTCCTCAAATATGAAGGACAAACTTGTCCTGCTCTTTGCGGAACACGAACAGCCCCGCGATCAATGCGATCGCCGCGCACAATCCACATACCCAAATCATATTCCAACTGAGCATTTCGCCGTCCAACACTGCCGCACGAAAAGCCGTAATGTACCAATACAAAGGATTATAGCCAATGCAATGTTGCAAAATGGCTCCACCGGATCCTCCCATCGTGAAAGGATCATAAAAAATCGCAGAAAAATACATCAAAGCCGTTGTAAAAACGCCCCATAAATGCATGATGTCCCGAAAGAACACCGTGGCCGCCGCCAGAATCAAACCGATGCCCAAGCTAAATACAAAAAGCGTGAACAAAGGATACACCGCCAAAATAGCCGTGGGATGAAGCGGAGCACCAGTAAAAACCATTACGATGACCAGCGCAATAAAGCTAAACAGGCAGTTTACCAACGCAAATCCTGCCTTTTCCAGGGGAAAAATGTATTTGGGAATGTACACCTTCTTAATCAGAGGTGCCGCTCCCAGCATACTGGACATACAGCTTGAGGTAGCTTCGTTAAAAAAGGTAAACAAAAGCTGTCCAATAATCAAATAAACCGAAAAATTTTCGATGCCGGCACCGCGCATATCCAAAATGCTGCTGAAGACCGCCACCATAACGATGTTCATTAAAAGCGGATTCAACACACTCCACAATACACCCAAAATGCTTCGGCGATACTTCAGTTTGAAATCACGCCCGATCAAATTTTGCAAAAGGAAGCGATAGCGCCAAAAGTCCTTGCAGTACGCTTTCAACATGGACAAGTCGGTTTACCACCTTTCAAAATACTCAAAGGTCTGTTCCTTAAAACCTTTGTGCTGGCCGTCTTTGGCGGACAATTTGATTTCGCCATCCACCTGGGGCCATTGAATGCCGATGTCCGGGTCATCCCATTTCACACCGCCCTCGCTGGACGGGTCATAATAATCCGTGCACTTATAGGTAAACTCGGCTTCATCCGAAAGAACTAAAAATCCGTGTGCAAATCCTTGGGGAACATAAAACTGCTTTTTATTTTCCGAAGAAAGGATCACTCCTACCCATTTTCCAAAAGTTTTGGAATTGGGCCGGCAGTCCACTGCTACGTCAAAGACCTCACCTGAGACCACCCGTACCAACTTGCCTTGAGTATGCTCCTTTTGAAAATGCAATCCCCGCAGAACGCCTTTTGTGCTTTTAGACTGATTATCTTGTACAAAGGGGCCCACAATTCCTGCCGCCTCAAATTCTTCTTGTTGATAAGTTTCCATAAAATAACCGCGTGCGTCGCCAAACACGCTGGGTTCAATGATCAGAACTCCTTCGATCTCCGTGGGAATAAAACGAAATTTTCCCATACCAAATCGTCCTTCCTGTCAAAATTAGATACTGTATCATAATAGCATGTCATACCCTTTTTTTCAAGGACAACGCGCATCATCATTTTTGAACTTATGTGAAAATTTGTGCAATGTTTTTTCAGAAAAAGGCCCCCTTGATGTAAGGGGGCCTTTTCTTTTTAAAAATAATTTTCGGGGTCAACCAGTTTTCCATCTTTTGTGATTTCTACGTGCAGATGAGACTCTTCACTGCTCTCTGCCGGAATTTCTCCCAAAAGCGCCACAGTTTTTCCCTTTTCAACGGTGTCTCCTTCTTTGCAGCTTATTTTTTCAAAGCCACAAAGCCGAACCATCACATCTTGACATTCCAGTTCCAAAACACCGCCCCACTGGGGATCTTCATAAACTGCAACGACCGTTCCGTTTGCCGGAGCTTGTACACCTACATTCATGCTGCCTCGGATATCCAGACCGTTGTGGGTCCGCCAGTCCTGCATCGTTTCGTTGAAAACCAGCTCATCACCGCTGAAACCCTGCAAGCGCTTGCCATCCAGAGGCTGCGTAAACGAAGGCTCTTGCACAGCCTGCGACGTCGTGGACTCGCTTGGCGCTGCGGAAGAAGCGGACGGCGCCTGCGACGAGGAAGACGCACTCTGCAATTGTGACGAAGAGGAGGATTCGATCGGGATATTCTCCTGCTTTTTTTCTACCTCTGCTCCTTGATCCGCCAACCATATGTCTTCCTCCCCGTCGATTTTCTGTGACGTGCTGTTTGTTCCGAGCTGCTCCACCATTCCATTGATGGCAAGGAAACTCGTCAGCGCCGCCCCTGCCACCACAAGCGCGAGCGCCAGATAAAAGCCCTTGCCCTGCCAGAAGCGCTGGCTTTTTGTATTCTTGCTCATATCTTTCCTCCCGGACACACCCGGCGCATTTGATACTACTAGTCTGACCATTGCCGGCGCGAATATTCACTCCGCTTGCCTTTTAAACGCAAAGAAAGTATACTAAACTTGATATTGTTCGATTTTCCATGGTCGCTCTTGCGACCGGATGGGAGGTTTCTATGGACTTGCGGGCTTATCTTCACATTGCGCCCGAAGTGGATCAGGCACTTAGTGCAGGCCGTCCTGTATTGGCTTTGTCCACAACGGATTTTGCTCGCTGTCTTTCAGGGCCGGAGGGACTTGTCCTTGCCCACCGTGTGGAAGAGATTGTACGCACGTGCGGTGCGGTACCTGCACCAGTGGCCGTGTTGAACGGAGCCCTGACAGTGGGTCTTTCGCACAGTGAGTGGCAACAGGTGTGCAGCGGAGAAATGGGCAAAGCATCTCGTCGGGATCTCCCGGTTTTGCTGGCGGGGGGCGGCAGTGGTGCCGCCACGGCGGCAGCAAGTATGCTCGCTGCTTGTCTTGCTGGCATTCGCGTATTTAGCGCCGGAGCGATCGGTGGAGTATCTGCACGAGGGGTCCATATGGACGTGAGCGCCGATTTACAGGAAATACGAAAAACACCTGTGGCAGTGGTATGTGCCGGGATAAAATGTGGCTGCAGTATTCCTTTGACCTTGGAATATCTTGAGACGATGGGCGTAACGGTTCTGGGAGCTGGCACCAATCGGTTTCCGGGATTTCTGACAACAGAAGGGCCCGAGTTGGAATATCCAGCCCAAAGTCCTCATCAGTTGGCGCGAGCCGCTCGTATTAAATGGGATATTGGCCTTTCAGGCGGACTTTTGTACTGCACACGACCTGACAAAGCCCTCGCTGCGCCTGTTTACGAGCAAGCTCAGCGCAATGCGATGGACGAAGCCGACCGACAGGGCATTTGCGGCAGTGCCCGAACTCCTTTCCTACTTAAAAACATTCTTGAAAGTTCCGAGGATGCGCGCACTGTTTATACACAAGCGGTGCTTGCCAGCGCGCGAGCCGGAGCGGAAATCGCGGTGGAATATGCACAGCTTTGATATTCGAAAACGTCTTTCAGGATTTTGGATGGCAGAGAGTCCCGCCCGGTGGGAATTGATTGTTGCGGGCATTCTCGTGCTTTTTTGCTATCTTTTTTTCAATCATCCGGATATTGTAGAAACAGCCAATCATTCTTGGTTGTTTCTGGATCACTTATTTTCCGGTGATCTACTGAATTTTTACGACAATGTTCTGGCACACGAAAATACATTTTATTATGTCAATGGTGCCCATTATAATGTAATTTTATATCTCCTGTTCGGCCTTTGGCTTTTGCCTGTTTACGGAATATATCATTTATTTTCTTTGGACGCATCGGCAAAACTTTTGGCTTGTATCGCGGCACTGGGCTGCGCCTTTATGACCCGACGCCTGGCTCTGCGCCTTGACATTTCGGAAGGGCGAACAAAGTATATGCGGCTTGCTTTTCTTGTGTCACCTTTGACGCTGGCCGGTGTATTTTGCATGGGGCAATACGACAGTTTGTGTCTGTTTTTCCTTTTGTGGGCCTTGTACTTTTACTTTGAAGGACGCTTAAGCCTTTTTACCCTGCTGGTAGGCGTTGCCATGGTCTGCAAATTTTTTGCACTGCTTGTTTTTTTACCTTTGCTTTTACTGCGAGAAAAACGTCTTTCCCGACTTTGCGGTTACGGTGCACTGAGTCTTTGGCTGATGGTTCCTACGAGTCTTTTATTTTCCGGACGCGACGGAGATATGGGCTTTTTCAACGAACTGATGATTGAACGTCTGTTCAATGATACGATACCTGGCGCCCATACCGATGTGCCGCTATTTTTCTTAATGTATGCGCTGGTTCTCGTGTTCTGCTTTTTCTGGAACACGTCGGAATCCAGCCACATGCGTCGGATGGCCGTTTATATTTGCATGACTGTATTTGCTCTGCTTTTCTCTTTTGTGCTATGGCATCCTCAGTGGCTGGTATTGTTGGTTCCTTTTGCCATTCTCAGTGTCGGTACCGCTCAGAATCGCACGCCCTGGTACGCCATGAATGCGATCTGCTGTGCAGGCGCTTTACTGTTGTGTTATCAAACATTTCCCGGTCAGTTAGAGGTCGGCATGATGGATTACAGCTTTTTGCACCAGGCTCTCGGACTGAGTGCTGCTCTGGCACCCCACCAAAACCTTACTTTTTATTTTGGTTTGTTGCCTTACGTAAACCAACTGGCTCCCGTGATGTTCGCTGCACCTCTTCTGGCGGCTATCATTTTTCTTTATCCAAGGGCCACGGGTACGTTGGGAGATCAACTTTCACACAACAAGCTCTTTGCCCCCAGCATACGTGCAGGTGTGTGGACAGGAGCCTGTGTATTTGGGGCGCTATTGTTGGTTCCAGTTGCTTTCCAGTGGTACAAATGCTTTCTTTAAGATTTAAAATTCAACCGAGGCAGGTGTGATTTGATGAATAGATGCAAAAACTGTGGCAAGCCGCTTGAGGACAACACGTCTCTTCTATGTCCGGCTTGTGCCGCCACAGAGCGCAATGACGTGAAGGCTGGAAGGGCCGGTGTGCGCACAATTCGACGCATGGCTTTTGTAGCTGCGGTTCTCGCGGTCACTTTGATTATATTGGTAACGCTTTCCATTGTTTTTTCTAAAAAGTACGACTCTTCACATTTCACTACACAACTCACACAGGCGCTGGCAGACGGTGATGTAAAAACACTGACCAATCTTGTATCCGGTCAGGATATCGCTGTTTCGGAAGAAAATCTCACCGCACTTTGTCGGGCCTTTTCCAGCGAAGAAGCACGAAACACCTTGCTTCAGCAGTTAGAAGCTCAAATTATGGATCCTAACTTATCCGGTACTTCTTATCCCGCTTTGACAGTGGAAAAGGACTCCGTATTTCTGGGATATTCCAAATTTAAACTCTCTGTCCACAGTGTGCAGCTTTTCCTGGCGACAAGCGCGTCCAACCCTCTTTTGACTCTGAACGATACCGCCTGTACCGGTGAGGTCGTCTCTGGCGGTGTACTGTACAAAAATCTGTTTCCCGGCCGGTATACCTGTCTTGTGACGGCCTGTTCTTCTACCGGCGAAACTGTGACCGGAGCGGCCACAGAGCTGGATCTGTTCCAAACAAGCGAACCCACCTCATTCAATGGGGCCCTTCCCCTTTCGGACCTTACGGTTTCTGGCTGCACCAGTGACGAAGCTACTATTCTGGTCAATGACCAGGCAATCGCCGCAAAGGCCGTAGGCGGAACCGTGACAATTCCACAAGTTTCTCTGGGCAGCACGATCAGTTTCACCTTCACAGAACCTCACGGGGCTGTGACGACCGGATCCGTGCAATTTACAGATCAGAACACAACTACGTTGACTTTCGGAAATGTGACGACGACCGGTGGCGTTCCAGATAAAGCTGGCATTGACGCCCTTCTGCGCACCTATTATGCTTCTTATCTGGATGCTGTAAATCAGCAGGATGCTACAAAATTCCAGCCTATGGTCAGCGAAACATTCTTCAATGAACAGTCGCCCTTGATTTCGTCAGCAGATAAAACGGCTAACATTTATGAGTTTACCGATGCTATATGCGAAGAACCGTCGGTCTCTACACTGCTGATTGGTGAGGAGCCCGGGTTCCGATGCAATGCCACGTTCTCCTATCAATACACTGGCAGGGAAAGTCACGAAACTCAAAACGCATCGGATAAAGTGAGCTGTGAGTTTGTTTTCCGGGATGGACAGTGGAAACTGAATCGCCTGGTCAATTGCTCGGAAGAAAATTATGTATCCAATTCCACGGCAGCATTGGATGGATAAAGTATTTTATGGCGCGCAGAAATTCTGCGCGCCTTTTTTTCGGAAAAGGTGACACTGACGATGGCGTTATAAAGCATAAAAAGTACTTTTCTTTCCTGCGGGTTTCTGCTATACTGAGTGCAGAAACGCCAGGAAGGCGTTCCAATGAAAGCGAGTTCATGAAGGACTTATTCCTGCGAAACGGGGATAAGTCTCTTTTTTTAAGGAGAACTACATGTGTCAGACACTTCCCACCGCTCTGCGGAACTTTTTTGAGCAGCATCCACGGGCTGCTTTGGCTTTTTCAGGAGGAGCAGACAGCGCCTACCTTCTTTATGCCGCCCGAGAATGTGGATGCCAATTAAAAGCCTATTTGGTATATACCCCTTTTCAACCTGCTTTTGAAGTAGAAGATGCAGTTCGCCTGGCCCGTGAACTGGGTGTGGAATTGCAAATACTAAAGCTGGACATTCTTCGGCAAAAAGAAATTCAAAAAAATCCGACAGATCGATGTTATCATTGTAAAAAGGCATTGTTTACCCATCTGTGCGAAGCGGCGCGGAAGGACGGATATGACCTGATACTGGACGGAACCAATGCATCGGATGATGTGAACGACCGGCCCGGTATGCGTGCATTGATGGAGTTGGGAGTTGTTTCTCCTCTGCGCCTTTGCAAGGTAACCAAAGATGCGCTTCGACAATTCTCAAAACAGGCAGGATTGTTCACTTGGAATAAACCAGCTTATGCATGTCTGGCCACACGCATCCCAGAGGGGGTTCCCATCACGGCGCAAGCATTGCAAAACATTGAACAAACCGAAGGGAAAATACACGCTTTAGGGTTTTCGGATTTCCGTGTCCGAATGACTCGTGACGGTGGGGCAAGATTGCAAATTCACGCTTCTCAATGGACAAAAGCCGCATCTATGCGAGAAGAACTTTGTGATGCATTGGCGGGCTTTTCTTGGGCCTGTCTTGATTTTAAAACGAGGTGAAAACATGGAACAGCGAACAGTGCGCGATCTGTTGGCCGCGGTGGCGCAAGGGGAAATAACTCCGGAACAGGCTGAGACCCAACTGCGGATTCAGCCTTTTATAGATCTAGGTTACGCCAAACTGGATACCCAGCGAAAAAGACGGCAAGGCACATCTGAAGTGATTTATGGAAAAAGCAAAACCCCGGCTCAGATTTGTGGCATTGTGACCGAAATGTTGCATCGAGGTGAACAAGATATTCTTGTAACGCATCTTTCGGCTCTGGCCGCCGAACAGGTACGTGCTCTGGCCCCTTTGGATTGGGACGAGCTATCTGAACTTGGAATCGTCAATCCAAATCCCAACCGCCCTGCCAGGGGGAATATTGTGGTGGCCTCGGGTGGCACCAGCGATATGCCTGTTTGTGAAGAGGCCGCCCGAACCGCCGAGGCCCTAGGCAACCGGGTGACACGCTTATACGATGTGGGAGTCGCCGGATTGCACCGACTGATGGCTAACTTGGATGTATTGGCGCAAGCCCGGGTCGTAATTGCTGTGGCGGGAATGGAAGGAGCTCTTGCCAGTGTGGTGGGTGGTCTTGTGTCTTGTCCTGTAATTGCCGTACCGACCAGTGTGGGATATGGCGCCAATTTTGGCGGACTATCCGCTCTCTTATCAATGCTTAATTCCTGTGCCAGCGGCGTCAGTGTAGTTAATATTGACAATGGGTTTGGCGCAGGATTTCTGGCCAGCCGCATCAATCAAATGGAGGGACTTGTATGAAAACGCTATATCTGGAATGTTCCATGGGCGTAGCGGGAGATATGTTGATGGCCGCTTTGTACGAATTGTGTACTGAGCAACAAAAACAAGAGTTTTTGGCTCAAATGCGCAATCTTGGTCTTCCGGGAGTAGAAATTTCACCTCAGGTCGCCAGCAGTGGCGGCATAGCAGGCACTCATATGCAGGTCACTGTATGCGGTCACGAAGAGGACGACGTGCACAAAGCACATCATACCGGACACGCGCAAGATGCCCATCATCACCCCCACACCCACCGTACTCCTGCAGATGTGCAAACAATTGTAGAGCAACTGACCCTTCCCCACAAAGTGCGCACAAATGCCTTGCAAGTATACAAAGCAATCGCTCAGGCCGAAGCACACGTACACGGAGTTTCTGTAGCCGACATTCATTTTCATGAAGTAGGTACGCTGGACGCGATTGCCGATGTGGTGGGTGTTTGCCTTTTGATCGATATGCTGGGTGCCGATGAGGTAATTGCCTCTCCCATTCACGTAGGACGTGGGCAAGTTCGGTGTGCTCACGGCGTTCTTCCGGTTCCCGCTCCTGCTACCGCTTACCTTCTTCAGGGGGTTCCTATTTATTCTGCCGACGTAGATGGCGAGTTATGCACTCCTACAGGGGCCGCGCTGGTGCGCCATTTTGCCAAACAATTTTGTTCCATGCCGTATATGACAGTAGACGGAATCGGCTATGGGCTGGGGACTCGGGTGTTCTCTCGTCCCAGTTGCGTGCGTGCTTTTCTAGGTGAAAATGCGAAAAGCGGCAACACCGTTACCGAGCTTCAATGCAATTTGGATGATATGACGGGAGAGTCATTGGCTTACGCAGTGGAACAACTTCTTCGCGCTGGCGCAAAGGATGTATTTACTACTCCCGTCTACATGAAAAAAGGCAGACCCGGAGTTCTTTTGACTTGTGTGTGCGAGGAAACAGAGGCCGAACACTTTGCACAACTAATTTTGCAGCACACCACCACTTTGGGCGTGCGCGAGCATGTATGCCACAGATATTGTATGGAAAGGGAATGTATTTCTCTTGATACAAAGCTTGGAACCGTACACTGCAAACATTCGCATGGATATAACATCGAACGAATAAAGCCCGAATATGAAGATTTGGCCGCTATTGCGCGTGAGACCGGACTTTCATTGGAACAAGTTCAGGCCGTAGTACAGCGCGCTCTTATAAAAACTTAAAGTATATTTTTATTATAAAATTACTATTAGTTAATTTTAAAGTGGGGCGCTTTTTAGCGCTCCGCTTTTCTAATTCTATCATTCATGTTTGTATGAAAGCATTTCCTCTTGACTTTTATGAACGAATGGGGTATCCTTTTTATGGTTAGCCTACGCTAACAAAAAACGGGGATGTTCCCCGTTTTTCTTTGGCCATACGGTTAGCTTACGCTAACAACCTACAAAGGAGTTTTCACAAATGATGATGGACAAACGGCTGATTCGTACAGTTGGCGAATCAAAAAAATACATTGCGGCCAATGTGGGATTGCAGTGGATTGCTCTTTTGGCAAATATCGCTTTGAGCTTTTCTATAAGCGTCACCATTCAATATCTCATCGAGGGAAAACAGGTACAATGGCCTTCTCTTGTATTGATTTCACTTACCGCACTGCTGGCACGAGTAGTATGCACCATTGGCGCAGGACGCATGAGTTATCAATCTAGCCGGACTGTAAAACAAGTGCTACGCCGCCGTATTTTTGAGAAGCTTTTGCGTCTTGGCGCAGGGTATGACCGCCAGGTTCCGAGCAGCGAAGTCGTTCAGGTAACCGTGGAGGGTGTAGATCAGCTTGAAACTTATTTTGGCGCATATCTTCCACAATTTTTTTATAGCCTGCTTGCCCCGCTTACATTGTTTGTTGTTTTGAGCCAGGTCAGTCTTTCCACCGCGGCAATTCTCTTTGTATGTGTCCCATTGATTCCAATTGCGATTGCCGCAGTGCAGACACTGGCTAAAAAGCTTTTGCGCAAATATTGGGGAGAGTATACGGCCCTGGGAGATACCTTTTTGGAAAACCTACAAGGTTTGACCACCCTTAAGATTTACAATGCGGATGCTTATCAAAATGAAAAAATGAACCAAGAGGCCGAACGTTTTCGAAAAATAACGATGCGTGTACTGACCATGCAATTAAATTCTATTACAATTATGGATCTAGTCGCTTATGGCGGTGCTGCACTTGGCATTGTAACTGCTATCTTACAAGTGCAGTCTCACCACATCGGACTGGCGGGAGGACTGGCCATTGTGCTTCTCAGCGCAGAATTTTTTCTGCCAATGCGTCAGCTTGGCTCTTTTTTCCATATTGCAATGAACGGCATGGCCGCCAGTGAAAAAATTTTTCATCTTCTCGATTTGCCTGAGCCTCCACCCGCTGTTCAAAGTATTCCAAAAGTTCCAAACGATGTGATTTTCGAAAATGTACATTTTTCTTATGACGAAGATCGTGAAATCCTGCACGGAACAAACCTTGTGCTTTTTGCCGGACAGCTTACAGCGCTCGTTGGCAGCTCTGGCTCCGGGAAATCCACATTAGCAACTCTGCTGGCCGGACGCGTCAAAAACTATTCTGGAAAGATAACCATTGGCGGAAAGGAACTTTCAAAAATAAATGACGGCAGTCTTGTCGATTATGTAACTTATATTGGTCACAATAGTTATCTTTTTAAGGGCACCGTCCGCGAGAACCTTCTCATGGGCAATCCTCATGCTGAAGAAAGCCAACTTTGGCAGGCATTGGAGCAGACCCGTTTGGATCAATTTGTAAAAATTAACGGTGGACTGGATATGGCATTGTCAGAACGCGGAGCCAATCTTTCTGGCGGACAACGGCAGCGTCTTGCCTTGGCACGAGCTCTTTTGCACGACACCCCTGTTTACATTTTTGACGAAGCCACCAGCAACATTGATGTGGAAAGCGAAAATGCCATTTGGGAAACAATCCATCGGTTGGCCGGTGCCAAAACCGTGCTTGTAATCTCTCATCGATTGGCCAATGTGGTTGAAGCAGACACCATCTATGTATTACAAAATGGTACCATCGTGGAAAGCGGCTCACATGATTCTCTCTTGAAAAAAAATGGAACATACTGTGTTCTTTGGAACAGTCAGAAAGAGCTGGAAGAGTTTGACAGAAAGGAGGATGCCGTATGAAACGCACTCGCCTTCAAATCATGTTGCGTTTGATTGGACTGGTACGCCCACTGAGTGGATTTATGGTTCTGGCGGTTGTGTTGGGTATACTGGGATTTCTCTGTGCCATTTTTCTACCAGTTGTGGGAAGTTTCGGAATAATGGGGGCAGCGGGAATTCCCGTATCTCTCAGTATCCGTACCTGTTTTATCATTCTTGCCTTATGCGCAGTGCTGCGCGGCGTTCTCCGTTATGGGGAACAGGCTTGCAACCATTACATTGCTTTTAAACTTTTGGCCTTGATCCGCGACCGGGTCTTTCGTTCCCTTCGGAAATTGTGTCCTGCCAAACTGGAAGGCCGTGACCGGGGCGATTTAATTTCTCTAATTACCTCAGACATTGAACTTTTAGAAGTTTTTTATGCCCACACAATTTCGCCCGCTCTAATCGCCGCGGCCGTTAGCCTTTTCATGACAATTTTTATTGGTTCTTTTCATCCCATTTTAGGTGGAATCGCATTTACCGGCTACATTGTGATTGGTATTTTCATTCCTATGATAGTTTCCAAACAAAGCGGCAATATCGGAATGGTTCTTCGCACCCGTGCAGGTGAATTGTCAAGCTACGTTTTAGAAAGCTTGCGCGGACTTGTGGAGATTATTCAATATGGAACTGGCCAGAACCGTATAAACGGCATGGTACATCGCACCAACGAGTGGAGCGACGCACAGCGCCAACAGAGCGATTTTACCAGCCGCAGCAGTGCTTTGACCGGTGTAGTAATTCTGTTATTTGATTTGACCATGCTTGCTGCGGCAGCAGCATTACACCAATCTGGTACAATCGATTCGATTGGACTAACTCTTTCAGTTGTTTGCATGATGAGCTCTTTTGGCCCGGTAATCGCTTTGGCAAATTTGGGAACTACTCTTCAGAGCACACTGGCTGCCGGAGATCGGGTATTGGATCTTTTAGAAGAACAGCCGCAAGTGGAACAAGTGCATGGACGTGATGGCTGTACCTTTAACGGTGCAACAGGGCGTCAAATCACCTTCTCCTATGGAAAGGAAACAATTCTTGATCATGTATCTCTGTCCATACCTCAAAACACAATCGTCGGAATCACCGGACGCAGCGGATCCGGAAAATCCACATTGCTGAAACTCTTGATGCGCTTTTGGGACACTTCGGGTGGTCAGGTCCTTATTTCCGAACGTCCCATTCAAAATATAAACACGTCCGATTTGCGCGCCATGGAAAGTTTTGTGGAGCAAGACACCCATTTGTTCCACGACAGCATCGAAAACAACATTCGTCTTGCAAAGCTCGATGCAACACACGAAGAAATTGTAAATGCATGTCAAAAAGCCGCCTTGCACGAATTCATTCTGTCTCTTCCTCACGGTTATGCAACACCCGTAGGAGAACTGGGAGATACCCTTTCTGGCGGAGAAAAACAGCGTATTGGATTAGCGCGTGCCTTTCTTCACGATGCTCCGCTTATTCTTTTGGATGAACCAACCAGTAATTTGGATAGTCTAAACGAGGCATCGATCCTGCGTTCTTTGAACAATGAGCGAAAAGGGAAGACCATTGTTTTAGTGTCGCATCGTGCATCCACGATGCGAATCGCCGACAAAGTATACTCTGTTGAAAAAGGAAGGATAAGTTGATGAAAACAAAAAAAGTTTTGTATCTTACCCTTGGCTGGTTTTGTCTTGCGCTTGGTACTCTGGGAGTCGCCATTCCTCTACTGCCTACCGTTCCATTCTATCTGGCCACAGTATTTTGCTTTTCCCGTGGCTCTCAACGAATGCACGATTGGTTTCTCACAACCAAACTGTATCAAAATTTTGTCATTCCCTTTCGAGAGAAAAACGGAATGCCTTTTAAAAATAAAATCACCATTATGCTGACTGTGACCCTTTTACTTGGATTCGGCTTTTGGATGATGGATGCAGTGCCTGTTGGACGAGCAGTGCTGGCATTCATTTGGGTGGGACATTTATACATCATCTTCTTTCGGGTACGCACCTTGCCGCGTACGCTTTCTGGAATGGAGAAGGTAGAATGAGCCATCGAAATGTTCAATGCAAACGTCAGCGAGAAAAAGAGATCGTACATCAAATGATTGTTTTATACTGTCGCAAACAACATCACTGCGGGCACACTCTCTGCCCCGATTGTGCAGCACTGGATATTTATGCGCAACAACGGAGTGACCACTGTCCGTTTATGGCCGAAAAAACATTTTGCTCCAATTGCAAAGTACACTGCTATAACCGAGAAATGCGCCAAAAAATACGTGATGTAATGCGTTTTTCCGGTCCTCGAATGCTGTTTCATCACCCAATTATGGCTATCCGACATATTTTTGAAAGCAGACGCGAAAAACAACGAATAAAAAAAGAGGAGGAATAATTCCTCCTCTTTATTTTTTTGTATCTAAAAAAGGGGCATACATTGTCAGCGCATGATTTTCGGTCACATATTCTTCCCACTCTTTTCCGGTGGTCAAATCATGACATCGACGCCATAGCTCATTGTTTCGTGAAAAACCGCCCCAATACTCGCGCACAAAGCGGTGTTCTTTTTCTACGATTTCGTATTCTACGCGCACAGGTGCTGTGCAACGCCATTCGCCCTCCAAATTTTCGCTGCCTACCTTGACTCGAAGCTGCCATGTATCCATAGTATCATTTCGCACCATTAAATCCCGATAGGGATACACACAAGTGGCTCCTGAGCCAAACGGTTGCGTCCGGTTTGAATCGGGGAAAACATCGTAAGAATGTCGATATCGTTCGGTTACGGTGAGAGGGGTATGCAACGTCATCCAGTAAATCAGATTCGATAATTGGCAAAGACCGCCGCCTACACTCGGTCCAAAAGTTCCGCAGTACAGCACAATGCCATCCTTATAACCTTTACGCCGTGTAGGATGTCCAATACATTTCCAATAACTAAAGGTCTCGCCGGGTTTCAATAAAAGGCCATCCAACTTCGAACAGGCCAGTTTTAAATTGACGATCTTATTGTATTGATACTGCATATCTACATCCTTAAGTTTGCGTAAAAGAGGCGTATGATGCGATGCCACTTTCCATGCAAGAAACTTATCATCGTACTCATGCGCAAAGGACAAGCCGCCTGTATACCAATAAATATAACGTTTTAACGTATAAAAGTATGTCCCAGCAAACCGTCGCAAAGCACTTCTTCGTTTGGGCCGTAGCTCGTTGTTCATAGCATCCCCCCTTTTTTCATATTATCACACACGAACACTCCAACACAAGCATTGATTGGGAAAGCATGCCGCTGTATAATGATAACCAGAATGGAGGAAACCTTTATGCAGGATTTGAAGATTGCCGTTCTGGGAATTGGCGGCGTGGGTGGATACTTAGCCGGCATGCTGGCTCACACTTATTCCAATGTATCTTTTGTAGCTCGTGGTTCACGCAAAGCTGCGCTGGAAGAGAAGGGGTTGATTCTTCATAGCGAATGCAATGGAGAAATCGTTGCCCATCCCGCTCGTGTAGTTGAAACCGCGGATCAGTTGGAAGCGTTGGACTATCTTTTTATTTGTGTAAAAAATTACTCTTTGGAGCAAGCCTGTCAAACGCTTGGTGCCAGTGTGGACGATCATACCGTCATTATTCCGGTCATGAATGGCGTGGACCCGGCCGAGCGGACACGCGGCTACGTAAAACATGGAATTGTCCTTGAGTCGCTGATTTATACCGTAGCCTTTTCAAATCCCGATTTCTCTGTGACCCAACAGGGGAATTTTACAACTGTAAAACTTGGGATTTCTGGGGCTACCCCTGCTCAACAAGCCATTGTAGAACGCACCCGTGACATGATGGTTCATGCGGGAATCGATGCGCAGGCATGTGCAGACATTCAGGCCGAAATATGGCGAAAGTACATGCTGAACTGCGCTTATAATGTACTGACGGCAGCATATAACCGCACCATCGGAGAACTTCGGGATGATCCGGTTACACGCCAAGAATACTATGACCTTTTAATGGAAACTTGTCACGTAGCGCAGGCCATGGGCGTGAATTTGCCTGAAGAAGTTGCGCAAGAAGAATTTGACCGTTTTCTGCATAAGTTAAAATCGGATGCCACCAGTTCTCTTCAGAGAGATTTGCATCCGATGGACGGAAAACCCCGCAAAGAAAATGAATTGGATACCTTCAGCGGATATCTGGTGCGCCAGGCACATCGTCTGGGCATTCCCGTTCCACTGTCTGAGCGATATGACAAAATGCTTCGTTTGATGTAATTTGTTGAGCCGAGGAGGTATGGACATGAAACAACGTCTAACCGCTTTTTTCCTGCTGTTCGCTGTTTTTTTTGCCCTCCCGCTGGCTGTTTATGCAGACGCGGGGCCTAAGCCATCCGTACAGATTACCTTTTCATCTTTGCCCAATGAGCCTTGTTACGCCACACTTCTATCAGAAAGAGCTTCCACCGGACCATCCTCAGCTTGGGACGGTACGATGGCTCATGCTAGGTATGAGGAGGGTGAAGAAGAAATTTGGAAAGCCTTTGTAGACTACCAAGATCCGGATGGATTTTACTTTTTGCAGGAAATCTGGGACTGCACCGAAACCGGGCGATTGGACTGGACATATTATCCTCCGAACTCTTTCAAAATTCTATTGTACTTTCCTC
Organism: uncultured Ruthenibacterium sp.; assembly: GCF_963558415.1. Taxonomy (NCBI): domain Bacteria; kingdom Bacillati; phylum Bacillota; class Clostridia; order Eubacteriales; family Oscillospiraceae; genus Ruthenibacterium; species uncultured Ruthenibacterium sp. Next base: position 64,700 of record NZ_CAUWGY010000003.1, read on the forward strand.
AGAGCGGACAGTTCTGGACAAGTCCGATATATGAACGGTATGCCTTTGACAGCTATTTCACAGTGGATTTGACACAGGTAGAAAATGGGATTTTTACCGCTGAAAAACATTATGATTTTACTTGGGAACTCATTTCAATGGCAGCACGCATGGTGTTGACATTGGTGGTGGAGTTGGCGGTTGCCCTCGTTTTTGGTTACCGGAACCGTCACCAATTACGCATCATCTTTCTAGTCAATGTAGCCACGCAGATCGGCCTGAATCTTTTAATTAACCTGGCCAACTGGAAATCAGGGGCTTTTGCATTTATACTGGCATATCTTGGCCTGGAACTTATCGTATTTGCAATAGAAGCAGTTCTCTATGTCTATTTCCTCTCCCCTGATAAATCCAAAAAAAGAGCGGTACTTTACGCTTTGGTTGCCAATGTTTTATCGTTTTGGATTGGGATGCGTGTCAGCATGTGGATTCCTGACATTGCGTAAAGAATAAAAAAGGCGCGGGTTTCTACCCGCGCCTTTTTTACTTTTTAGAACAATTTTTCCCGTTTCACATAACTTGTGTGCAGGATGTGATGAGCTTTCTCACCACCAGGCTCGCCCAGATAGTCCGCATAGACTTTCTTGAGCAGCGAATTCTCATGACTCTTTCTCACTGCCTTGGCCGCATCCTCGTCGTACAAAGCCTTGGCACGCAAGCCACGCAAATCCACAAAGTTCCGTACACTGGCAGGCTGCGTAGGCTGTCCACCACCGTTGACACATCCACCCGGACATGCCATGAACTCAATAAAGTCATAATGCTTTTCGCCGGATTTGACCGCCTTCAAAACCTGGTCGCAATTGGACAGACCTGAAGCCACACATACATTCAACTTCAAACCGCCTACTTCATAGGTCGCTTCCTTGATGCCAGCCGTACCGCGAACCTCTTTGTAATCCACGGCCGGAGCGCTCTCGCCAGTGACCAATTCCACCGCCGTGCGCAAAGCTGCTTCCATCACGCCGCCGGTGGCACCGAAGATGACCGAAGCACCCGTGCTTTCGCCCAAAGCCGGATCAAAATCTTCGTCGGGCAACTGCTGGAATTGAATACCTGCCCGCTGAATCATACGGCCCAGCTCGCGGGTCGTGATGGAGATATCCACATCGGGGATTCCGTCGCCCGCAGCGGACATATCGTCCCGTCCAATCTCAAATTTCTTGGCCGTGCAGGGCATGACAGATACGCACACAATGTCATGGGGATCCAGGCCCATTTTCTGCGCATAATATGTTTTGGTCAGTGCGCCAAACATCTGCTGAGGCGATTTACAACTGGACAAATTGGGGATCATATCCGGATAATAAGTTTCACAGAACTTAACCCAACCCGGGCTGCAACTGGTAATCAGGGGCAACGCGCCTCCGTTTTTGACCCGGTGCACAAACTCCGTAGCTTCCTCCATAATTGTGAAGTCAGCAGCGGTATCAGTATCAAATACACCATCAAAACCAAGACGACGCAGCGCGGCTACCATTTTGCCTTCCACATTGGTGCCAATGGGCATTCCAAAGCATTCGCCCAACGTAGCACGCACACTGGGGGCAGGCTGAACTACCACATGCTTATTCGGATCATGCAAGGCTTCCCATACTTTATCGGTGTCATCTTTCTCTGTCAGCGCGCCAGTGGGACACACAGTGATGCACTGTCCGCAAGATACGCAGGGACTTTCCCCCAACGGTGCCTCAAAGGCACATGCAATATGTGTAGCAAAGCCACGCTCTGTGGGACCAATCACGCCCACCGCCTGATTTGCTTTACACGCTGCCACACAGCGGCGGCACAAAATGCACTTGTTGTTATCACGAATCATGTGTGGCGCACTATCGTCAATGTCATAATGCTCTTGACTACCGGTAAAACGGCGTCCGTCCACACCATAATCACGACATAATTTTTGCAATTCACAATCAGTAGACCGCACACAAGACAAACAGTTCTGATCGTGAGTGGAAAGGAGCAACTCCAGGTTGGTCCGGCGGGATGCCATGACCTTCTCGGAATTTGTAACAATTTCCATTCCTTCATTGACCGGATACACGCAAGCTGTAACCAGGCTTCGAGCTCCTTTGACCTCTACGACACAGATACGGCAAGCTCCGATCTCATTGATCTCTTTCAAATAACACAGAGTTGGAATTTCGATTCCCACACTGTGAGCGGCTTCCAGGATGGTGGAGCCGGCGGCGACCTCATAGGATACGCCGTTGATTTTGATATTCACTGTTTCCATGTTGGCTCCCTCCCTTAACCTTTGCTAATAGCGCCGAATTTGCATTTTTCCATGCAGGCGCCGCACTTCACGCACTTAGACACGTCAATGGTATGCGGCTGACGGACTGTGCCGGTAATGGCACCAGCCGGACACGAACGAGCGCACAAAGTACAGCCTTTGCACTTGACGGGGTCGATTTTGTAATTGAGCAGTGCCTTACAAACACCTGCCGGGCAGCGCTTGTTCACAATATGCTCTACATACTCGTCGCGGAAGTAGCGCAAGGTTGAAAGAACCGGGTTGGGAGCCGTCTGGCCCAGGCCGCACAGGCTGTTTGCCTTAATGAATTGGGCCAATTCATCGATTTTTTCCAAATCTTCCATGGTCCCGTTTCCATCGGTGATCTTATTCAGCAACTCCAATAGACGTTTTGTACCCACACGGCAAGGTGTACACTTGCCGCAACTCTCGTCCACAGTGAACTCCAAGAAGAACTTGGCAATGTCCACCATACAGGTATCCTCATCCATGACGATCAATCCGCCGGATCCCATCATAGAACCGATGGCAATCAGGTTGTCATAGTCGATGGGTGTATCGATCAAACTGGCAGGAATGCATCCGCCCGAAGGACCACCCGTCTGGGCAGCTTTGAACTTTTTGCCGTTCGGGATGCCACCGCCGATCTCCTCGACAATGGTACGCAGAGTGGTACCCATTGGGATCTCCACAAGTCCTGTATTCTTGATTTTGCCGCCCAGCGCGAACACCTTGGTTCCCTTACTCTTCTCAGTACCCATAGAAGCGAACCAATCGGCGCCTTTCAAAATAATTTGAGGCACATTGGCATAGGTCTCTACATTGTTGAGAATCGTGGGTTTTCCAAACAAGCCCTTGACCGCAGGGAACGGAGGACGGGGCCGAGGTTCGCCACGCTTGCCTTCAATACTGGTCATCAAAGCGGTTTCCTCGCCGCATACAAAGGCTCCAGCGCCCAATTTTACATCCAAATCAAAATGGAAGCCCGTTCCGAAAATGTCGTCTCCCAACAGTCCGTATTCACGCGCCTGGGCAATGGCTACCTGCAACCGATGCACGGCGATGGGGTACTCGGCGCGCACGTAAATGTAGCCCTGACTGGCACCAATGGCATAAGCTGCAATCGCCATAGCTTCGATAACCACATGCGGGTCACCTTCCAAAATAGAGCGATCCATAAAAGCACCGGGGTCACCCTCATCGGCATTGCAGCACACATATTTTTGGTCAGCCTTATTCCCAGCCGCAAATTTCCATTTTAATCCCGTGGGGAAACCTGCACCGCCACGCCCGCGCAGGCCGGAATCCAACATAGTCTGAATGACCTGCTCCGGGGTCATTTCTGTCAGCACTTTTCCCAAAGCCGCATAACCGTCAAAAGCGATGTACTCGTCGATATTTTCCGGATTGATCACACCGCAGTTGCGCAAGGCCACGCGCAGTTGCTTTTTGTAAAACGCAGTCTCATCCAAGCTTTTGATGGAATTGTCTTCCGCTACTGTCTCGTCATAGAGCAAACGTGTCACCGGACGTCCCTTTAAGAGGTGTTCGTCCACGATTTCCTTGACATTCTCCTCCTTGACCATGCTGTAAAAGCTGCCTTCGGGATAAATGACTACAATCGGGCCCAGTGCACAAAGGCCAAAGCAACCTGTGCGAATCACTTTGACTTCGTTTTCCAGCCCAGTGGCCAAAATCTCATTTTCAAAAGCCGCAGCGATCTTGTCGCTGTTAGAAGATGTGCAGCCTGTGCCGCCGCACACCATTACATGACTTCTGTACATGTGTATCGCTCCCCCTCTCTCAGCGTGTGGCCGCACCGATGGTGTATTCCATCACGGGCTTTCCGCCGATCAAATGCTCGGCCACCACACGGGAAACCTTCTCGGGGGTCATTTTTACATAAGTAACTTTGTCGGTACCGGGTGTGGTCACTTCCACAATCGGCTCATATTGACATAAACCGATACAACCGGTCTGTGTCACGAGAACGCCTGTCAATTCGCGACGCGCGATCTCATCAGTAAAAGCATTTAAAACCGGCCGAGCTCCGGCGGCAATACCGCAGGTGGCCATGCCCACCACCACACGGGTGGTGTCGTGTGCCGCTTCACGGGTGTTGACCGTTTGCTTCATCCGGTCGCGAATGGCGGCAAGCTCCTGTAAACTTTTCATAATAAACTGCTCCTTTGTAAAATTGGGCGTGTGTTTTCATCGATGTACTCGCGCACCCACTGAGCCACAGCCGGCTCAGAAAAAGGCACTTCACCTAAAATCTGACGCATCTGCCGCGTATCTGTCACAAACTCTTGCTGACCCGCGCGCACTGTATAAACAAAATCAATTTGAGGGGAACACTGAATCAATCCTGCTATAGTAGCTGCCATATCGCCCAGAGGAGCACGATCAATATGTGCAATTCCAAACGAAGCACATACCGTCGTCCCCTTTCCAGGAGAAGACTCGATCTTCAGCCACCCGCCTGTCAACTCAGCCGCCATCTTCAGAAGTGGAAGCCCTAACCCAACCTTGCGGGTGGTGCGGCTTGTATAAAAAGGATCTGTTACGCGTGCGACCGTGTCTGCATCCATGCCCTTTCCGTTGTCTTCAATCGTCAGGGTCATCCGGTCGTTTTTTGCATCTGCCTCCAAAGTAATTTGTATCAGCGTCGCGCCCGCCGCAACGGAATTTTCCGCCACGTCCAGCACATGCATAGATAATTCTTGCATCTTAGTATTTGGCCAAAATGCTGTCCAGCTCGTCTCCGGTCAGACGACCATATACATCGTCATTAATCGTCATAACCGGCGCCAAACCACAAGCGCCAATGCACCGACATGCATCCAGACTAAATTTTCCGTCCGCCGTACACTCACCGCCTGTGATGCCCAATTTCTGCTGCAAGGCCTCGTAAATTTTGCCCGAACCTTTTACATAGCAGGCAGTTCCCAGGCACACGCTGATTTTATATTCTCCCTTGGGGCAAAGGCTAAACTGGGAATAAAATGTGGAAATCCCATAAATTTCCGCCAGAGGTCTGTCGAGCGCATCTGCCACAATACGCTGAACCTCGATGGGAAGATAGCCGTAGATTTCCTGAGCTTTTTGCAGTGCGGGCATAGCCACACCCGGCATCGCCTTGTGCTCTTCGAGCCAGGAACGCAACTGTGCTTCCTGCTCTTTGGTGCCTTTGAAAGGCACAGTGGAAAAGCGCCTCATAAAAACTTCCTCCTGATTAAAAATGCGCAAAGCGGGCCATTACCCGCGTATACGAATAACATTATATCATACAGTTTGTTAAAAAACCGTCAATTTTCGTGCAAAAAATTTCGTCAATAAGTAGAATTTTCAGGTTCAAAACTATGCAACCCGCTCATGTGCTTTTTGCCCTTCTTGCTTTATAATGAAAAGTAAGAAAGCCCCACACTCTATGGAAGGAGCGAAGGACATGACCATCTCTCAAATTCTGGAAACTTTGAATGCTCAGCTCTTGACGCCCAATGCGGACTGCGAACGAGAAGTTCATACCGCCTGCGGAAGCGATATGATGAGCGATGTTTTGGCTTATGTAAAAGACCAAGCGGTCCTTTTGACCGGTTTAAACAACCCTCAGGTCGTTCGTACCGCAGACATGATGGATATGGTCTGTATCGTCTTCGTGCGGGGCAAACGTCCAGACCAAGCACTTCTCTCTCTGGCACAAACACGTGGCATCGCTGTCATGGCGACGGATCTGACCATGTTCACCGCCTGCGGGCTTCTTTACGCCAAGGGTCTTCGTGGGGGGGTGGACTGAATGGAGGCGATTCGTCTGCATTATACAGTGCCCGGAGACGACTTTACACGAGCAGGTGAAGCCAGCGCCGATTTGAAGTCCGTTTTAAAAAAACTGGGTGTTTCTCCCACTACTGTTCGCAAGGTATCCATCGCACTATACGAGGGAGAGATCAATCTTGCTATCCACGCGGGTGGCGGTGACATTGACGTAGAAATCACCGATGACGCTGTACATATGTGTCTATCCGACCAGGGACCTGGAATAGCAGATCTTTCACTTGCCATGAGCGAAGGTTATTCCACTGCTCCGGACGAGGTAAGAAGTCTCGGTTTCGGTGCGGGCATGGGACTGCCTAATATGAAAAAATATTCCGATGAATTTGACATACAATCCGCTGTCGGTGTAGGCACTACCGTAACGATGGCGGTCTGTCTGACCTGACATATCTTATACCCGAGGAAGGAGGCGCGATCATGGACCATGCGTCGGTTCACTCTGTCACTTTGAACCGCGAACTTTGTAAGGGGTGCATCAATTGCATCAAGCGCTGTCCCACCGAGGCCATCCGAGTACGGGATGGAAAAGCAACGATTATCTCTGAGCGATGCGTGGACTGTGGTGAGTGTATCCGCATTTGCCCTCATCATGCAAAGCGTGCAGTGTCCGACCCGCTTTCGGTACTGGATCAATTTACTTATAAAATTGCGCTTCCGCCACCCAGTCTATACGTACAGTTCAACAATCTGGATGAGCAGGATATCGTATTGGCAGGGCTGCTGCATCTTGGATTTTACAGTGTGTTTGAAGTAGCGCGTGCCGCTGAATTAATCAGTGAAGCTACCCGCAGATTGATACAGACCAGCGACCTGCCACGCCCGGTGATCTCTTCTGCGTGTCCGGCCGTAACGCGGCTTATCTGCGTGAGATTTCCGCAGTTGATGGATCACATTCTCCCTCTAATTTCCCCTATGGAGCTGGCTGCACGCATGGCCAAGGAAGAGGCTATGCGAAAAACCGGACTGATGGCTACGGAGATTGGCTGTATTTTTATTACTCCCTGCCCGGCCAAAGTCTCAGCCATCCATGCGCCTATTGGTTCGGGGGAAAGTGCAGTGGATGCGGCGATTGCGGTAAAAGATATTTACCCACCTTTGCTCAGTGCCATGAAACAGGTTGGGCAAGTGGACTATCTTGCAGAAGCCGGCCGCATCGGCTTAGGCTGGGGAGAAAGCGGTGGAGAAGCGGCTGCTTTGATGTCCACGGAACGCTATCTTGCAGCCGATGGCATCGAAAATATTATTCGCGTTCTCAGCGATCTGGAAGATGAAAAATATCCGGATCTTGATTTTGTAGAATTGAACGCCTGTGCCGGCGGATGTGTGGGCGGTGTCCTTCAGGTGGAAAACCCCTACATTGCCAAGGCGAAAATGAAACATCTGCGCCGAACGATGCCTGTAAGTCTCAATCATATCACGGATGATTTGGCTCAGCTTGTCCACTGGGATCAAAATGTACGATACAACCCTGTAATGGAACTGGGCGAAACAAGGACCGAACGCTTTCAACGTTATGCGCGAATGGAAGAGATTACCGCCATGCTTCCGGGACTTGACTGCGGTTCCTGCGGGGCCCCGACCTGTGCATCCCTGGCGGAAGACGTGGTACGTGGTCATGCAGACGTAAATGATTGCACTGTACTGATGCGCCGCCGCATGGAAGCAGTGCTTCGTGCCTTGGGAAAGGATGAATAACATGACGAACAAAGAGCTTTGTGATGCATGCGGTTTCGCATCTGCTGCCGGAGAAAGCGACCGAGAAGTACAAGGCATTTTCACCGGCGATCTTCTTTCCTGGGCCATGGGGCGCGCAGGAGAGGGAAACGCTTGGTTCACGGTAATGGGAAATGTGAACACGGTAGCCGTAGCCGCTTTGGCGGATTGTGCCTGTGTCATTTTATGTCATGGCGCGCAATGGGATCAAAATGCCCTTGAAAAAGCAAAACAACAAAATGTTTCATTGTACACCACTGATTTACCTGAGTTTGAAGCTTCCTTTTTAGCTGCACATCAACTGGGGCTTACGCCCCCTTCTCCGTGAGTGCACTACGCGCGGATCTTCACATTCACACCTGTTTGTCACCCTGTGCAGACGATGACCTCACTCCGGCTACCGCTGCGGGGCTTGCCAAACTAGCTGGCGCCGATTTGATTGCAATTACTGACCACAACAGTGCGCGCAATCTTCCGGCTGCGCAAATCGCTTGCGAAGCCTACGGTCTTCGCCTTCTACCAGGTATAGAGGCAAACACGTGTGAAGAGATTCATCTTTTATGTTATTTTGGAAAAGTGGAGACTGCGCTTTCCTTTTCTGAAAAGCTCAATGCATTCTTACCATCCTTTCCCTACGATTCATCCGTTTGGGGGAGGCAGCTCGTCATGGATGAAAACGATTGTGTCCTCGACCAGATTCCCAAACTCTTAACCGGTGCACTGACATTGTCTTTGGCTGAGACAGCCGCTCTATGCCGGGCCATGGGCGGCATTCCGGTTCCCGCCCATGCGGATGCCGATAGTTATTCTCTTTTTTCTGTATTGGGCGGCTGGCCAATGGATGTGGATTTTGATCTAATGGAAGCCAAAGATCCAGAAAAAGTTTCTTGTTTGATTGAAAAGGGCTTTTTCCCTGCAGGAAAGCCATTGCTTTTTTCTTCGGATGCTCATTGTATGCAGAACGTGGCCTGTCGGATGTGTGAATTGGAAGAAACTTCGCCGCTTTATCAGCTTATAAAATAATATTTAAGGCCGTGCTTTGAAAGCACGGCCTTTTTTTATCGCACACCCGTTAAATCCTTGATGACTTCTCCTGCCAAAATCATTCCTGCCACGCCAGGTACAAAACTGACACTGCCAGGAGCCGGCCGACCTGCTGTACCTTTTGTCTCCCCATTTGTCAGCGGCACGCGAGCCGGTTCGGTACTGTAGACGACCTTTAAATGATGCACACCACGTTTACGCAATTCATGACGCATCACGCGAGCCAACGGATCTCCGCTGGTTTTAAACAAATCGGTCACTTGAAATTTCGTGGGATCCAATTTGTTTCCACAGCCCATAGCGCTGATCACCGGAACATCCGCCGCATTCGCACGACAAATCAACTCCAGTTTGGCGCTGACCGTATCAATTGCATCCACAATATAGTCGTACTCGTCCAGCGGATACTCACACGCATTTTCCGGAAGATAAAAAACCGGATTTACTTTCACTTGGGTCTGAGGACGAATGCTTTCTATTCGCTTTGCCATCACATCCACTTTTTTATGCCCGATTACATCCCGTGTAGCCACCAGTTGCCGATTTAGGTTGGTAACATTGACTTCATCACTGTCAAACAAAGTAATCTTTCCAATGCCGCCACGAGCCAGTGCCTCTGCGGCATGGCCTCCTACACCACCCACACCAAATACAGCCACATGACATTGGGCCAATTTCTCCATGGCTGGCCAGCCTAATAGCAAAGCGCTGCGCGCCGACATTTCTTCCATAAATTCTCCCGCCTTTCGGGTTTATTGTACCCCGGACGGGCGGTCGCAGTCAATTCTCCGTTTTCGCGTCTTTCTCCAAACAACAGCACCGATAGCGGCTGCCGCTAAAAACCATTTGACTCCATCGGACACCTGCGCCAATGCACCTGTAATCATCGGCCAATTTTCTCCTGCCAGAGCGCCCAATCCTACCAGCAAAATATTCCACAGCAAACTACCTGTTGTTGTCAAAAACAAAAAAGGCAAAAAACGCATTCCCGCCATTCCGGCCGGAATAGAAATCAAACTGCGCAAAATGGGGATACACCGGCAATAAAACACACTTGGCCAGCCATGATCCGAAAACCAATCAGCCGCTTTTTGCACGTCCTCCTGTTCCAACTTCAAGCGTCTTGCAACTGGGCCGGATAAAAGCGCGTTCAGCCGCACAGGAGAAAGAAGTTTTCCCAGCCCGTATAGCACAATCGCTCCAGCTACGCTTCCACCTGTAGCCGCCACAATCACCTCCGGAACAGTCATAGACGTACAGCTTGTCAAAAAACCGGCAAAGGTCAAAATCACTTCACTCGGAATCGGCGGGAACAAATTTTCTACCGCGATCAGCAGAAAAACACCCCAACTTCCGAATTCTCCCAGAATTTCTAACACCATTGCCTGCACAAAAATCCCCCCTTGGCCCATTTTTATGCACAGGAAGGAGCTTTCATGCAAAAAGAAATGCACGCCTAGAGCGTGCATTTCTTTTTATTTCTGCAAAATCTTTTTGGCCGTCGGAGTTTGCTCTGTCAAAGGCAAAGGCGCCTCAAAAATAA
>NZ_CAUWGY010000004.1:0-67760 GCF_963558415.1 uncultured Ruthenibacterium sp.
GCCTGTCCCTGCGGGAGATCGCATTTTGGTGACGGCGTTGTCACCGGAAGCGGCACAGATGGCCTATTTAGGACGCACCGATGGATGCGCCGGGCAGAGGTTGGAAATTGATGCCGAAAATGTGAGCGAGCTGACATTGGCATTGACTCGAACAGGTGCAGACGGAACAGTGCGTTGTCAGTTGTGGACGCAGTGTGAAGATCTTATGTGTGCGGGATGGGACGACTGTGTCTTTCAATTAAACGAGGGAGAACGAAGCGTCGTGTTTGGAGACAGCCTGCACGGTCGTCAACCGCAGGCAGGTTGGGATGTGTTGGCAGTGTCGTTGCGCACCTCTCGCTTTGAAGGCGGGAACGTGGTTTGCGAAAGCATCAATGCTCCAGATGGCGTTTTGTGTGGCGTGGAGCGTGTGTATAATCCAGCTCCGGCTCAGGGTGGATGCCGCCGAAAGACTTCTGTACAGATGCAGCAGGAATTGGATGCGCGTATGAGTGCATCCACGCGTGCGGTGACACAAGAGGATTACAGAGCCATTGCTCTTGCTACCCCAGGTCTGTTGCTGGACAGTGTGGCAGTGATTCCTATGGCAAACTATTGTGCATATTACGATGAACCCTTTGCACCCAATACCGTCATCATAGCGGTCAAGCCTCATTCGGCCGAACGGCTTGGCTCATTGAGCGAGACGTATCGCCGGGCAGTGGAAAATCATATGGAGCATTGCCGTATTTTAACAACGGATATCCGCGTAGTGTCCGCCCGTTATGTAGGAGTTAGTGTATATGGCCGTGTTCGTTTGCGTCCGGGACAAGTGGGAGGCATACAAAGGATACGCCAAGTGATTGGTCAGGCAGTGGATACACTAAACAGCGGCGAGTACGGACGAGGAGTGGACTGCGGCCGTCTGTTTTCAAAGTTGGAACTGGAATCCTGTGTGCAGGGTGTGGAGCAATTGAGCCTTGAGTACATTGGCCGCGGCGGCGGGAAAAATGAACATGGAGACGTTGTTGTTGGCCCTGACTGCCTGACGTATTTGCGGGAAATTGGCATCGAATATTTATAAAAGGGGGCGAGCCGCGTGAAGCAGCCGCTGAAGCAGGTGAATTTTTATAAGCGCGCGCTTGTACAAGGCTGTGTGCAAGGGTTTAAAGCGGATGATGCGTTGAGTCTGCACTTGGAGAATCCCGCAGGTGGTGCCTGGTTTGCCGCTTTTGATACCCAAGATGAAGAGAGTACATATAATCGGCTGGTGGTGGACGGAGATTTTTCTGGCGTTAAGCTGGAAATACTGGCGGCCGTGGCCCCTGCGGATTCCGCTTTAGGCGTAGAAAAAATCACCACATTTTTGGAGTCCGATGCAGCGCCAACGGAAAAAATGGCAATGTTGATGACGCTTGCCCATGTGCGCGAGGTGAATCGGCCGGATATTCTTTTACATGATCTGGTTGGACGGTGGATCTTTTTGTGCGTGGCGGTTGTGCCGCAAGATGGTGGCAATGCTGTCCTTCGAGGAGTGCATCTGGAATTTCCGCGATATAGCTTTACACAATACTTCCCCGAAATTTATCAACAGGACGACTTTTTTCGCCGATATATAGCAATCTTTCAGTCGTTGTATCTTGATCTTGAACACCGGGTGGAGGAAATCCCCCTCATGCTGGATTACACATGTGCGCCGGATGAACAAGTCGAGGCATTGGCGGCTTGGCTCGGTATTGATACCGCGGGAGGAATATTCGGGCCCGAGCAGATGCGAATTTTGATTAAGGAAAGTGCGCTTTATCAAGGAGGAAAGGGAACAAGGTCTGCGCTGGAAGGTGTAGTGGAACTTGCCTGTGGTGTGCGGCCACGAATTGTGGAATATTTTCAATGGGGAAAATTGCCCATGTCCGCAGCTCGGCGCAGGTTATATGAAAACTTGTACGGGACAGACAGCAATACGTTTTGTGTGATTTTGGACCTGACAAACCGCGATACGCCTTTGCCTGTGAACCAGGCGCAGTTGGAAAATCTCATTCGGGCATATAGTCCTTTGGGTGCTCAGCACAAACTTGTATTTTTGCGTCCATGCAGCTATACCGACAATCACTGTTATTTAGAAGTCAACAGTTGTTTATCAACGCCGGAGAAAGCAGCCGTGGATGGTGTGACATTGGGAGGATACTTTACGGTAGGATAATAAAGACAAACAGCATGGGGCAACGATTACGTTACATTGATGGCAGCGGCCTAGAATTGTCCAACTGGCTTCACAACCCAAATTTTCACAGCCGCAAAGAATGTGCGGCACAAAAGAAGGCATAGATGTTGTGAGCGCCGATAGAAATTAAGTGGGATTTGTACCCGCGTACCTGGAAAGGAAGAAGAAAATGGGCGACGAAAAGAAGCGCAGACCGGGTATGGGCTATGGTGTTTCACCGGATGCCTACAATGCATATGGATCGGTCATCAGCGAGCTGGCCGCAAAAAAACAAACGGCAAAGCCTGCGTCTGCTTCGGTTGAAACTGGGGTGCAGCAACAGCAAGCGACGACTGAACAAGCAGACTCCGCTGTACAGAATTTTGCGAACTTGCCACTGGGCAAAAAATTGGAGACACTGAAAAATTCCCGCAAGGGACGGTTGCGTAAGCTGTTCGGTATGGGGAAGACCAATTCGCAGCGCTTTGATGAAGTGGTGCGGGCAACCGAAGCTGTGTTGACAAAGACCAGTGGTTCTGTCGGGGGAAGCCCGGAACAGGTGCGCAAGAATATGTATGCCGTTTTGCCACTATACGGTGAAATGATTGAAAAGTGTAACTTTTATCTTGCGCGTACGGCACGCAGTTATCATGGGGCAATGCGGCAAAAACAGGTGAAATCCATTCGGGACACAGCCGAGCAGGAGATAGCAAGTGTACGCAGTGTGATTGACCAGAGCGGCACCATGACGCAGGCCGATGCGACCGCTTTGACTTGGGATCAGATTCGTGCCCATAGCCGTGAGATGGTAATCGATTTAGGGGATAAAGGATTTGAAAGTTTGTCCGTTGCCGGCGGAGGTCAGGCCAGCACGGTGTATAAAATTCCTGGCGGCAACGGCGATATGAGCTTCTTTAAAGAAGAGGAAAACGTCGTTACAAAAAATACTGTCGCCTTTGCAAAAGGTGTGAGAGTCGGCAACAGAGACAATGAGGACAGTGCCAACAAACGAGATTTGCAGGAAACGCAGAATGCCAAAGCTAGGTTGGCATTGGACCGGTCAAATCTCTCGGCTCAGGCATTGAAAATTGTGAAAAAATACAATTGCGATTTGCAGAGGTTGAGTGGGGACAAAATACTGAACTCGGAGACCAAAGACCCCAAAGTGCAAGATGAGATTCGTCGTTTTGTAGCGGCAAACAAAGTGCATCAAAATACTTTTGATTTGGTGAAAGGGAACATGTTGAGCGCTGCCTACATGAACGTAAATGGCGAATCTGGAGAGATTAATGTATCCCGGCGAAATGTAGCCACCAGTCGAATTGCGGATTTGCTGGGTGTGGGACATTTGATTGCCCGCTCGCAAACAGCCGTTATCAAAAGTGGAAATAGCGAGATTCGAGGAAACTTGATGGAGGGAGCAAAGGGCAAAGCGGCAATCACTTTGCAGGAACGGCGGTTTGGCCAGGCATTGGTCGAACAGGAAAAGGCAACTGGCGAGGAATTAACATTTGAGACCTTTAAAAAAGGATTTGGACAGGGAAAAAACGACCCCAAATTACAAAAGGATCTGACCAGTTTGCAAGTACTGGACGTGTTGTGTGGACAGCAAGACCGTCATGTGGGAAACTATTTTATCAATCAGGATGCCAACGGGAATACCACGGGCGTGATGGGCATTGACAACGATTTTTCCTTTGGTCGTTTCGCAGCAGATCGTCAGGCCGAAATCGCCCGCCAAAAACAGGCCGGACAGAAGGCGAACCGTAATAGCGGTACGCATAACCGGGATGTGATTCAGCACGGAAAAATTGTGTTGCCCCACATTGATAAGCAATTGGCTCAAAACATTATTCAACTGGATGATACCGTTGTTCAGTACGCTTTGGCTGATTTGATTACACCCGAAGAAATCAAATGGACACTGATTCGTTTGCATGAGCTGCAGGACGCATTTAAAAAAGAGATGGCCGATCCGAACAGCAAGGTGTTTTTGGAAAAGGATAGCGACTGGAACGAAAGCACCCACAAGGAATTGATGGCGGCTGGATCATGGAACCGACGTGCGGAAGCTCTGAAGAAGTATCTGGCAGATCATCCCAATATCCTGCAAGAAAATCGGCACATCTTTCCAACGATTCGTGATCCAAAGCAGAGACAGGAAAGGTGGGATCAGAGTACGCCAGAGCAAAAGATAGATGAGATCTTTGAGACAGAGGAAGATGCGTTTGAAATGTTCGGGGATGAATATTTTGCAGGCAACTATTATGCAGCGTTCAATGAGGGTGCGAACACAGCGTATAAAGATACGCGTGAGTTCAGGATAAAGGCACTGAGAGAGTTTTTGCTCGAAAAGGCAAATGAGTCGGATTGAGTTGTTTCAGTAGTCTTCGTACGACGAAAGGAGATAGGTTATGGAGGCGTTGCTGCGTCTGACGCAATTTGTTGCAGACGAACTGGCGGAAAAACGAATACCAGCGGATGGAAATTCCGCCTTTGAGCAGCGCATCGATGCAGTCGGAAACGGTCGTTTAAGAAGACTGTTTGAATTCTGTGGCGATGTGGGACGTGACGTGGTTTTGTTGGCTCTGACCGCATATTTGATGCCAGATGGACCTGTGGCGCCCGAGGACGTGACCATAGAAACTGCCGCAGCCTTTTATCCGGAGCCCATTTCTTACAGTTGCCTGCGGGACTGCTGGGATCGGTTGGAATTAGTGTTCGATCTTCACAATGATCCCAATCCGTTTTTTCGGCGGATATGTATGGCGGATCAGAGACTGATTGGCTGGCTGTGCGGCGATGACCGGCCCGATGAGCGTCTGAAAGATGGCAGTGTGCGTCTTTTGCACCCGGATGATTCGGTGCATGTGCTGTTTACCGATGAACCAGTTTTAGAACCTCTCACAAGAGCGATGTCGAAAGGTGTTCCTGTACAGCTCACCGGTCCCCAGGGCCGAGGCCGAAGGCTTTTAGCCGCCCATGGGGCCCAGGTTGCACAAAGAAATCTGGTGTTGGCGGACATTTCTGCTTGGCTGCGGCAAAACCGTTCGGATTACGACCGTTTGTCGTTGCTTTTGCGACGTGAGGCAGTGTTGAATAACGCCGGCTTATGTCTGGCCGGCCTGAGCGCTCCTCGGGCGGAGGAGCCACCCAGTGCGTTGGAACCGCTTTTGCAGTGTCTTCGACCTTTGTCACGCTTGCCGCGTTTGGGCTTGCCTGTGGTGCTGTGTTGTGATCCGGGGTTGGAGTTAATTCCATGTCTGCCAAATTGGGGCTACATTGAAAGAATGGAACTTCCACCTTTTACGCGTGTGCAGCGCATTGCATTGTGGAAAGGATATGCACAGGAAAACGGTCTGGGCACTAGTGTGGACTGTACCGACGCAGGATCGCGCTATCGGTTGAATGCTGGACAGATTGCGGCTACTGCGCGAAGATTGGCACATCTTGCGCCGGAAGACCGCACATCCCGAGCCATCTCGGAGGCTTGCGGCGTACTTTTGCCTCGTCCGCCACAGGGCACCATCCGCAGAGTGGAGACGCAATTGACTTTCGATGATCTTAAACTTCTGCCCGAACAAAGGCAGACTTTGTTAAATGTGTGCGCCCATGTGCGCTACCGACATCGTGTATACGATGAGTGGGGACTGGACAGCCGTTATCCATACGGACGTAGTGTGTCGGTGTTGATGGTGGGGCCACCGGGTACCGGTAAGACCATGGCTGCACATGTGCTTTCTGGTATGATCGGTATGCCCCTGTATCAAATCGATTTGTCTCAAGTGGTGGACAAATACATCGGCGAAACCGAAAAACGGCTAGAACAAATTTTCGATACTGCCGAGCGGACCAATGTGATTTTGTTTTTTGATGAAGCGGATTCCATCTTCGGCAAGCGCAGCGAGGTAAATGATGCAAAGGACAAGTATGCCAATACAGAGGTCAGCTACATTTTACAGCGCATCGAGCAGTATGATGGGATTGTGATTTTGGCCACCAATTACAAACGGAACATCGACGAGGCGTTTATGCGTCGAATGCGGTATTTGTTGGAGTTTCAAATTCCTTCAAAAGAGATGCGTTTGGAGTTGTGGAAAGCCTGTTTTGCCACCGAGACACCGGTTGAAGACGTGGATTTTGAATACTTGGCGCGGCAATTCGAACTGGCAGGTGGCAGTATCAAAAATGTGGTGCTGAATGCAGCTTTTCACGCAGCCCGGGAAAAAAGTTCCATTACCATGCGGCATGTTTTAGAGGCAATTCGCAGTGAAAACTTTAAACTGGGACGTCCGATGATTGCTCAGGATTTCGCAGAGTATGCCTTTTTAATGAAAGAATAATTCGTACGACAAAAGCCCGCATCCAATCGTTGGATGCGGGCCTTTGTATTTTAGATTTGACGGCAAATTTCTGAAAATTCCGAACACAAAGCACGCTGGCTTTGAATATGGGCAAGCGATTGCTCCAATTGCTGACGCTGCGCCATGATTGGTTCCAGCAGGCGGGTGCAAAATTCGTTTTGCGCAGCACGCACGGTACGAACAAAGCGTGCTGCTCCTTGATTCAGTTCATTCTCCGCCAGTTCCATTGTCTGTTGTATCGCTTGTGAACAGGCCGTTTCCAGCGCTTGACGTGTTCTTGCATCGTAAGCGCGGTCAGGACACTGACTACGTAGCCGTGCACATAATTTTTCAGTGCCCAATGTCATGCGCGGAGTGTATAAATGGGAAAGGGCTCCACGCACAATCCGCTGAATCTCTTCCCCTTGAGCGGGACATTCAATTTCCTTTAAAGTGCGTTGCGCATACATGAATAGGCGGTTGTGAAGAGAATGCGTATCCGCAAAGGGCGCATAAATTCTGTCCCACAACAAAGCCATTTCCCGGGGAAAAGTGGCTAAAAAGTCCAGCGTGTCCTGTGCTTCCCAATAGGAGGAGGTGTTTTCACGCACGGTATATTCGCGATGGCTTCGTCCCCAAGTCCATGGCTTCCAAAAAGTAGAATCCGACACAGTTGTAGACTGACTTTGCAGTTTTACATCTGTCCGCTCTGCGGGCAAAGGTGCGGATTGCTCCATCTCTGCCAGTGCGCGTCGGGCATCATCCAAAAGGCTCTCCAGCGGTTCCAAATAGAGATCAAAAAATTGAGCAGCCTGCGCATTCACCCGCTGCGTGTCCGCAGCCAATTGAGCGCTGTGTTCCAAAATTTCCTTTTCCTCTATATCAAGTTCCTTTTGCTGTTTATCGCGGCGTTCACGAAGATGCGCCAGAAGGCTTTGCAATTCGGTTTGTGCCATGGCGGCAAAGTTGTCCGCCCGATGTGCCAAAGTGACATCCTTCTCCATAGCAAACTGTTCGAAACGTTGGCGGATCTGCTCCATATTCCCCAGCGACACAAGGTCGTTCGGATTGGGATTGTTCAAGTTTTGTGCAATTACCTTTTCTCGGGCGGTATACTTCCCGGGAGATTTTGAGGCCATTCGATCGGCCATTGCCGAAACAAAAATGGGCTCACGGCAGCTACGAATTCCATTGAGTATCAAATCGGGAGAACCGTTACGCTCCAAAGAGGTAAGAACGTGGTCGATTTTTTTCTTAGCACGTTGTGTCAACTGGCGGCGAACCTCTTCAGCACAGCTTTCGCCATCGGCACGAGCATCCGAGAGAGCCCCGTCAAAGCGGCTGCCTACTAGACAGAGTTGAATTCCTTTTTGAGGAAGTTGAGAGGTGAGAAGCGTAAGGTCCGTCTCGTCCAGAAAATAACCACTATGACTTAGAAAGAATGCTGCATCACAAATTTCTAGGAATTGTTTTGTTCGCTGAGAACGCGAAGGCACCGGGTCGTTCAGTCCCGGAGTATCCACTACTGAAACGCCCCGCAGTTCCTCACGGCACAATCCAAGTGTTACGCACTTGACAAACGGAGCAAAAGTGCTCTGACCACCGGCAGTGTCCTCCAATAGTTGAATCAATGAATTCTCATCGGGACAGGTGAAGATTTCTACACCGCGTGCAGCGTACATCGCCTTTTCGGATTCTCTTCCCTGTGCAGCACGCAAAATATCGCGTGCCCCGCGGGCGGTGGCGCTCTCCAGAGGGATGTCCGCGTTCTTTTTCACAAGTTGCCAGTCCTCTTCTGAGTAATATTCCACGGTTACACGAGTCTCGGGGGCATACTCTAGCCGGGTCAATACGGCCGTCTTGGGACCTGCGGCCTGCGGAAGCAAATCCTTTCCACCCAGCAAAAGTGTGTTTAAAAAAGTGGATTTGCCGGCTTTTACCTGACCAATGACTGCCAAGCTAAATACGTGGTCCTGGTCAAAAAATTCATGACATTTTCGAAAATAAGAATCTCGAAGTTGCTTTACAGAGGCCTCTTCCTCCGGCCAGGAAGAAAGTTGATCGCATAGACGATCTAATTCCTGACCAAACCGCAGCGCACGCTGACGGGCTTCGTCGGTGCGGTCAAAATGCATATGTACACCCCTCCTTTGCGCAGCCGGTTAGTTCTTGCAACCGTTTCAAATCGCATTGCAATTGGTCCAGTGTGGCACGATGTTCCATCGCTTGTGCACTTTGTTGAAGGCGTGTATCTTCCAGTGCTTTCTGCAAAGACTGAAGTTGATCATACACGGGCTGATTGAGTGCTTCGCGCAGAATTTCAAATGCGTGAAGACCTCTGTGAGTAATTTGACTTTCCACAAAAATTTGCATGGCAGACAGCAACGCATCCGGCGTCATTGGGTGGGAAGAAAATATTTCTTCTGTTCCGCCAAAAGATGCATTCATTGATTCTTCTGCCTGGCCTGCCACTGCGGGAGGAAGATGTAATTGATAAAGGCTGGAAAGGCGGAACATCGCCTTTTCATAGGACTCTAATATAGGAAATATGCGGCTGCGTGCTTCGGCTCGAAAAATGCTGAGAAGAGCACTGTCTGCAAAAGGAAGCGGATCCTGCCCGGTAGTCAGCATTTCGGCAAGCGGTGAAGCGAGAGGAAGAAGTGTGTTTCGGCTGTGCACTGCGGCGTGGGCGCCGGCTTCCTCAATAAGATGATGAGTGCCATCATTCAGTTGTTGTACGGTGGTGCGCAACTGTTCCAGTCGACGGTCCAAAGAGGATGCTTTTTGAGCCAATTCCGGCTCCAGAAGGCGATGATTCTGTATGCGTTCATCGAGATATCGAATCAGGGGAGCTGTTCCAACAAGCAGACGATTTTTGATGCGTTCTTCTTTGATTGCATCCGCCTGAACCTGAAGATTCTGCAAAAATTTCTGAATTTTTCCGAATTGTGACGAAGCCGAACCATGCACGCGGCACAACACCGGATTTGGGAGCCCCAGTTGCGAAGAAAGGTCTTTTTCCAAAAAGGCGGCAATTTTGTCTATCTGTCGAGGATTGAATTGATCGCATTTCGTCAGCACACACAGAACAGGACGGTCTGCAAGGGGGAGAGTGGACAAAAAAGCCATCATGGTTTCCGTAATCACAGGAGCATCGGCTCCAAATACCAATAAATAGGCGCCGGCTTGGCGGACCAGTTCAGGAAAACAAGAACTGTGTGTTGCTCCAAAAGTACCGATGCCGGGAGTGTCTAAAAGACTCAAATCCGGGATTTGTTTTAAAAACGGAAGAGAAAGCGATGCACGTGCCATTTGGACATTGCTAAGCGTCTCGTTCTGCTCACGCAGAATCGATGGATCCGAACGATAGAACCGGCCGTTACGAAAAACGGCAGCTTCCGGTGAACCATAAAAAATTTCCGTCGGAAATAGCGTTTCTTCACTTAGAGAAACACCTACCAGACGAATACCCAGCAGCGCATTGATCAGCGCACTTTTTCCTGTGTTGAAACCACCCAATACGGCAACACGAATATGATAATCTTGTATTTCAGCAGCGCTGTGCTCTAATTCGTCCTGAGAAAGACCGTATTTTTTGCATAGCTCAGCGGCCTCTTGAGCAAGCTGTACAAGGTTGTCCAATCCCGGCACCACCCTTGGAATTTGTTTGTATTTATTATACAGGATTCGAGAAGGAAAAGCGAATTTTGACAGCGTTTTTTGGGTGATGTACAATATTTTGAATCAGAGCAGCTACAACGAAATGTAATCGGTTTCAAAAGTAAAATCCCTAAAATTAATGACATTGTATGGCTACTTGACTCAAAAAATGTAATCGGTTACAATGAGGTGAGCAAGAAGCTATTTTTTTGTTTGAGCATAAAAAGTCTGCACGGTTTTTTGGAATGGAGGAGACAAAAATGGCGCGTTCGCATGATATGACCAGCGGGTCCATTTGGCAAAATTTGCTGCGATTTGCGATCCCCATTATGATATCCAATCTGGTCCAGTCGACTTATAATGCGGTTGATATGCTCTTTGTAGGCCAGTTTACCGGAACAGAGAGTTTGGCGGCGGTATCCGTTTGCGGACCAATCATGAATGTAATGATTATTACGCTGTCCGGAATGTCGGCAGGAGTTTTGGTAGTGGTCAGTGGTCTGTTGGGTGCAGGGGATTTGAAGCAAGCGCAAGAGGCTGCGCATACAAGTATCGCGCTGTATACGTTGATGGCAGTTGTGACGACGGTTTTGGGCATTTTATTTGTTCCACAGATTCTTGCGATTGTACAGACGCCTGAAGCTGCTATGCAGGAAGCAAAACGTTATTTATATACGATGTTCACAGGTACCGTTTTTTCTTTTGGCTACAATTTGATTGGAGCACTTCAGAGGGGCCTTGGAAATGCAGTGGCCTCCATGTCGTTTGTCATTGTTTCGTCCGTGGCCAATATTCTTTTGGATGCGGTGTTTATTATCGGTTTGGACATGGGTGCATTTGGCGCTGCCTTGGGTACGGTTTTATCGCAAGTTGCAGCTTTTGTGATTGGTGCAGTACAGTTCGCAAAGGGAGCTACGGCGTTGCGCATTTCCTTGCGGGAGGTACGCTTCCATGGAAAACACTTGAAAAATATTTTGTTGTTCGGAGTTCCCACTGCACTCAACGAGGTGATGGTAAATACTGCTATGCTGACGGTCAGCGGTGTGGCCAACAGCTTTGGATTGGCTTCCAGCGCGGCGTATGGCGTGAGTTCGCGCATTGACAGTCTTGCCATTTTTACGGATTCTGCCATGCATCAGACGATGTCGGCCTATGCCTCGCAAAATGTGGGTGCAGGCAAAAACAAACGAGCTCTCTCCGGACTTTGGCGAGCAATTCTTTTGTCGGCAAGCATTGCATTCTGTACGGCGATGCTGGTACTTACATTTGCACGTCAGTTTGCAGCTTGTTTTGACTCCAATCCAGAGGTAGTTGAGCAGTCCGTAGCACTTTTGCGGGTGACGGTCTGGTCCTATCCATTGTTTGCAACGGTAGGACCGCTGATTGGATTTATACGTGGAACGGGAAACCTCGAAGCCAGTCTTTTGGTGGGTGTAGTGGCGCAACTGTGTTGCCGCATCCCGGCATCGTTTTTATTTGCCCGCTTAATGGGGTTCCCGGGCGTTGGTGTAGCGGTTTTGATTGGGCCGCTGGTCAGTGTTTCTATTTATGTGTGGTATATCCTCAGCGGGCGCTGGCACAAGGGTGTGGCGCGGGTAGCAAGATTATGATAAAAAAGAAGGCAGTCATTTGAGACTGCCTTCTTTTTTCATAGAACGATATTGAGTGGGAGTAACTCCTTCGTTCTTTTTGAATTTCCGAGAAAAATTGGCTTCGTCTGTATAGCCGACCTTTTCCACAATGGACTTAACGGAAAGAGACGTTGTGGTTAACAGACGCTTACTTTCTTCAAACCGCTTGCGATCGATGTACTGCATCAAAGACATGCCGCTTTTTTCCTTGAAATATCGTGTGAGATACGAAGGAGAAAAACACAGAGCGTCTGCAATGGATGACAAAGACAGAGTGGGCGATGCATAATGTTCTTCCACATATGCGTAAATTGTACCCATCAATCCTGCGTTTATTTGCACAGAGCGCTGCGCATACAAAGTATCGGATAAAAGAATACAAAATTCATATAACTCTCGCTGGAGAACATCGGTGCTCTCATAACAATTTTCATACAGAAGATCCAGCATGTTTACCAGCATGTTCTGCTTTGCCTCTCCGCATTCTGGAATGAGTTTATTAAAATGCGAGAGCATATTAAAATAGGCAAGTTTGTATGACGGAAGATTGGCGGCCTGTGTAATGTCCGCAAAAAATTGAGAAACAGCACGTGAAATGCCGGGATGACTGCATGCTTTGACCGCCTGAAGAATTTCGTCCTCGCCCATGTAGGAAAGCCGTGTTCTCTGGGAACGCATGTCTGCAGCAAATTCAGGTGTAATGGTAGAATTGGCATGAAACAGACGATATCGGCAATTGGAGCGGGCCTGCTGAAAAGCATCTGGAAAATCACTCACGCTTTGACAAGGCGTACTGATTCCGCAGGAAAGCGAAAGTCCGCAAGCACGGCAAAGCGCTTCGCGAATCGAGTCGGTGGTACGGGCATACTCGTCCGAAGGAGAAAAAGAGATAATCGCCGCAATTCCCTGCCCATTGGGAAGAGACACTGCCGCACCGAATCCGCCTTTCTCGTCGCACAAGCGCGAAAATTCTTTGCGTAGGTTAGACTTGATCGTCCACTGCTGTTCAGGCGGGTAGGTTTCCACAAAATGGATGGTGTCATCAAATCGAAATACGAGTACCCTTATGCCATTGGGCATCCAGCGTGTTAGAAGAGCATCGTATTTGTTGACTACCGTCTGCGAGAAATCGCGGATTTCACCGGCGCCCAAAAGATACAGAAGATATTGGGATTCTTCCAGTTGGCGTCGATTTTCCATAGCCAGATTCAGAGTATTTTGTTGTTCTACCAAATCTTCGAACACATGGGACAGCCGGGCGATTTCATCCGGCTCATCGTTTGAACTGACACCACTAAGCTGTGAAGCACGCTGAACCAAAACATAAAAAGGTTTCGCGGTGCTGCGGGCAAGCATGTAAGAGAAACGAATTCCCACAGCAATCAGAAAACCAGCCAGTACAAACAGACTGAATACTGCCAGGAAAGTGGGCTGGTAGTATTGCCAGAAATCAATGGTTTGTACGACTCGAAGACCATTGCTTTCCAGTTCGTATTCAAAAATCGTTTTTCCATGGAACTGATCCGGACGGATTTGAGCTTCGCGGGCCGCAGCAATGTCATTTTCGTAACTTGGGCCGAAATACAACAAAAGGTTCCCTTCAGGATCAAAAACAAAAAGATCGCTGTTGTCTCCAGCGGCAGAGCGAAGACTGCGAGTAAAAGAAGTATAATCCAATCGCAGAATGATTCTGCCGGGAGATACAATATAAGAGGATGGAATTGGCATAATGTACAGCAAAATACCAGGTTTTCCGGAACGAGGCAATACAAAGCCGGGGGAGGATGCAGAGACAATGGTCTCCTTTAGCTGTGTTTCTCCCATACTTCCATTTAATTCAATCTGGCAATAGTCTTTATAGCTGTATCTGCCGGAGCTAGAATAAATAATATCATTTACCTGCGGATAAGAAGAGTTGATGTAAACAATGCTGAGAGAGGACAATGAGTTAATAGATGGGGCCAACATCTCCAGCTCTCGAACAATATTGTGCGGCAACTCCATATTTTTATAAAGGCTGTGTGCCATTAAGGAAGAGTTCCCTTGAATTACAACGCCCAGATGCTCGGCACTTGAAAGAAAGTCCTCCATCTGAGAAGATGCCTGTTGTAGGGCCAATGCCTGAAGACTTCTCTGCCTTTGTTGTGTTTTCACAATCGAAAATACATTGAATACGGAGAACATCATCACAATGACCATCATGGCAATGATATTGAACTGCATCAGAGGACGAAACAGTTTTGGCAATGCCTCTTTCATATTCGACCTCCTTTTTTGTTCAAAAATTACTGTTTTTATTGTCTTGCAAGAGATATTATAGAGACTTTGGACAACAAAAACAAGAATTGCAACTTAATATAAGCAAATTTTGAGGCAAATATCAATTTTTGCAAATACACAAAACCACCATTGCTCGCTACGATGAGGCTGCAAGGACAACGAAAACAGAGAAATGGAGGGCGAAAGAAATGGTAAATCTGCTGCGGCGAACAAATGGGTTATCCAAACAGGAAAGTAGCCCGATGGAAAAACGGCAGCTTCGAAAACTGCATAGGAAACGGATACTGGCACGAATGAATGAAAGCAAAGGTTTGTATCTGTTTCTAATTCCAGCAGTCATTTATTTTATCATCTTTTGTTATTTGCCCATGTACGGCATCCAAATTGCGTTTAAGTACTATTCGCCTCGTCTGGGAATCTGGGGAAGCGAATGGACAGGAATGGAAAATCTGAATCGGTTTTTCGATTCTTACTATTTTTGGAGGCTGTTGCGTAACACAATAGGCCTAAGCCTGTACAATTTGCTTGTGTCGTTCCCCTTCCCGATTATGTTGGCTTTGATTTTCAACGAGGTGAAGAGTCCGAAACTGAAAAAAGCGGTACAGACAATCTCTTACGCGCCGCACTTCATTTCAGTAGTAGTTTTGGTTGGTATTTTAAACCTGTTTTTCAATCAAGGCAATGGACTTGTCAATGTTCTCTTGAACAAAATGGGAATGGAAAGCATTGGATTTTTGACGAGTTCTTCGATTTTCCCATCTATGTATGTATGGTCAGGAGTTTGGCAGAACGCAGGTTGGTCATCCATTATATATATAGCAGCGTTGACTGCCATTGATCCACAGCTTCATGAAGCGGCTCAAATCGACGGTGCCTCACGGCTCCAGAGAATCCTACATATCAATCTTCCGGGAATTCTGCCCACGGCGATTATTATGTTCATTTTGGACGTTGGAAGCGTCATGAGCATGGGCTTTGAAAAAGTTTTCCTGATGCAGAATGCTCAGAACGTAGAGACCTCTCAAGTGATTTCGACCTTTGTGTATGAGGCGGGCTTGATCAACAGCGATTATGGCTTCTCTACTGCCATTGGTCTGTTCAACAATGTGATCAATATCATACTGTTGCTGACAGTGAATAAGATCGCTCGGAAAATCAGCGATACCAGTCTGTTCTGACAATGTTCCGGAGAGGAGGAAATGGTATGACAGCAGTCAAACACAAACGTCAGCAATTGACCCGGGAAGACCGTATGTTCAACGCCATTCTGGGCGTACTCACGTTTGTTTGTGTAGTCGTAATTTTGTATCCATTGGTTTTTGTGCTCACAGCATCCGTCAGCGATCCAATGGAGATTTTCCAAGGAAACGTGTGGCTGTGGCCGAAAGGATTTAACCTGAATGCGTACCGAGAAGTGTTCCGCAACGAGGACATCTTTATCGGGTACCGCAATACATTGGTTTACACAGTGGTTGGTACATTTGTTACCATCGTCATCACCTTGAGCGCAGCTTATCCGCTTTCGCGTAAAAAACTGTATGGCCGCAATAAGATTATGGGATTTTTCATGTTCACCATGTTCTTTTCCGGTGGTATGATCCCTACATACTTGATCGTAAATCAACTGGGGCTGTACAACACCATGTGGGCCGTGATTCTGGTGGGCACCGTTTCTGTGTACAACATTATCGTAGCAAGAACCTTTATGCAAAATACCATTGCAGAGGAGCTGTATGAAGCGGCCGCAATGGATGGATGCGGAGATATTCGTGTATTCTTCCGGGTGGTTCTGCCGTTGTCTGCACCGATTCTGGCTGTTTTGGTTCTGTTTTACGGTGTAAACTTCTGGAACAGTTATTTCAACGGATTGATTTATCTCAGTGACCGTTCCGCTTATCCTTTGCAAATGTTCTTGAGGGAGATCCTTTTGAACAACATGGCAGACAGCATGATGGATAGTATGGGAATGGACATCAGCAAGTATTTGGTATCGGAAAGCTTGAAATACGCGGTAATCATCGTATCCAGTGTTCCGATGCTGGTATTGTATCCGTTCTTGCAGAAGTTCTTCGTAAAAGGCGTCATGATTGGCGCGGTTAAAGGGTAATTAAGAGGCAGGGGCCTCTAATAATAAAAAAGAAAGAAGGCAAAAGGATGAAAAAGTGGTTCAGTATGTTCCTGACGGCTGTCATGCTTTGCGGTATGTTAGCTGGCTGCGGCGGAACGTCCGGTGATGACACAAGCACAAGTGCAAGTGGTACCGGAACAACCGGGGATTCCAACGTGAATATGGAAGGTTTCCCCATTGTCAAAGAGCCCATTACCCTGCGTGGTATGGTCGCTTTGAACACCAACACCCCCGACTGGAATGAGCATCCTGCATTGCAGCGCATGGAGGAGCTCACCGGGATCCATATCGAATGGGAATGCGTTCCCGACGAAGGATTCCTGGAAAAACGCAATCTGGCGTTTGCGTCAGACGATTTGCCCGACATCATTATGCGTGCAAAACTTAGCTCGCAGGAAGAGATGAAATATGCGGCAAACGGACAGTTGATTGCTCTGGATGAGTATTTGGAGTATGCTCCCAACTTCTCGGCTCTGATGGAAGGGGACGAGGCAATTCGCAAAGGCGTTACCATGCCTGACGGACACATCTATTCTCTGCCTCAGCTCAATGAGACCGAAGGAAACCTGATTCATCACTATTGGATCAACAAAACTTGGCTGGACAATTTGGGCCTGGAAGAGCCGACGACCATCGACGAGCTGTATGATGTTCTGGTTGCATTCCGTGACAATGACCCCAATGGCAACGGCCAGAAGGACGAGATCCCCTATTGCGTAGTCGGTAAGGATTATCCGCATCGTATGTTCTACGATCTGTTGGGTTCCTGGGGATTTGGTATCAATGGTATCATGGACTCTGACTATTCCTTCAGTTGGCTGGATGTGGACGACGAAGGCAAAATGCGCTTCATCGGCCGCGAGGACAAATTCAAGAATATGGTCGAATTCCTCAACAAGTTGTGGACCGAAGGCCTGACCGATAAAGAGAGCTATTCTCAGGATCAGACTCAGGTAGCTGCAAAGGTCAATGCTGACCAGGTCGGTTTTGTGGCCCGTGCACAGAATACCCAGTGGATGGGTGCTGCAGGTGCAAACTTTGTTCAGTGCCCCGTTTTGGAAGGCCCCTATGGTGACCGCGCACTCATTAACGTAGAGAGCAACGTACAGATGACCGGCGTAGCCGTGATCACCTCCGCCAACCAGTATCCGGAAGCAACCATGCGTTGGCTGGATTATTTCTACAGCGAAGAAGGTACCGTTCTGTGCCGTCTTGGCATTGAAGGCGAGAGCTACGAAGTTGTAGATGGCAAGTATCAGCTTTTGGACAACATCAAGAACAATCCTGACGGTTTGACTCTGGACCAGGCTCTGGGCCAGTGGGCAATTTATCCGGGCGGCTATCTGCCTCAGTATATCACCAACGACGTAGACCAGAGCGCAGCGCAGCTCCCCGAGACAAAAGCAGCCAACGATGTAGTACGTGATTATGTCGTACCTTTCTCTACGGTACCTCGTGTGAAGTATACCGAAGAAGAGAGCATCAAGTTGGGTACCTATACGCAGGACATTGTAAACTATACTACAGAGAATGTGGTTAAGTTCATCACTGGTGAGAGAAGTCTCAGCGAGTGGGATGACTATGTAGCAGAACTGAACAAAATGCCCATCGATGATTATATGCAGATCAATCAGGATGCATATGACCGCTGGAAGGGTTAATTAATCAACGGACGGACCGACCGCATATGCGGCCGGTCCGCTCCCGGAAGGAGCAGGTTATGAAAAAAATCCGGTTTGGGGTGATTGGCTGCGGAAGCATTGCCAATGAATACCATCTGCCCGCGCTGCAGCGCGTGGAAAACGCACAGCTTGTTTGGGCGTGTGATTTGATTGAAGAGCGTGCCCAAAAGGCAAAAGAAGATTTTGGCTTTGAAAAATATACATTGGATTATCACGATATTTTCAAAGACGAAAGCATCGATGCCGTGTGTATTTTTACAAAAATTGAAATGCATGCGACGCTTTGCATTGAGGCGGCCGCTGCTGGTAAACACATTTTCTCTCAAAAACCCTTTGCTTATAACATTGAAGAGGGTAGAAAAATTATCCGCGCAGTAGAAGCCGCGGGTGTTCGGCTTACCCCCTCGTTTATGCACAGCTATATGGATGGCTCTATTGCCGCACGAAAAATTGTGGAAGAGGGAATCATTGGCGAAGTGCGTCACATCCGGATGCGCAATGCTACAAAGAATCCTTTCGATACCGCTCCTAGCTACGGCGGATGCATGATGGATATTGGCTGTCACGGCATGGATCTGATTCACACCGTGTCCGGCGCAGATATTGAGGAAGTATTCGCCCTGCATCTGTCTCCCCGCGACGATACACCGCGGCAGGCTTTTGGAGAGAAAGCAGATTTGAATGGTGTGGAAAATACGGCGATTCTTAACTATCGTCTTTCCAATGGTGCTACTGTTTTTCACGAGATCTTCTGGACGCAGGTGGCACAGACCAACCGGTTTGAGATGGAAATTTACGGAACCAAAGGCGTGGTCTATCTGTACAATCCGCATCGCAGTGATATTGTTTACTACGGTTGGAATCTTGACGGACACCCCCGCAAGGACATCCACTGGCAAGCGGCCCCGGTTGAAGAGAATTTCTTCGGATACATTCACCACAAGACCTTTGTGGATGATCTGCTGAATGGCACATATAACAGCAAAACCGCGCGGGATGCGTTTGTTCCCCTGCAGGTGGTCGAGGCTGCCCGGCGTTCTTTTGAAACGGGTCGCATCGAGCATGTCCTGGGAATTTAAAGGAGGAGATCAGTATGAAAAAAATTGGTTTCATCGTTGAGATGAAAGACTGTAAAGATGCTTCTGATCTGCGTCGCTGGGTGGATCTGGCACAGCAGCAGGGAATCGACGGTGTAGAGCTTTTGTTTAACAGCAAATGCGGTGTGGACTTTACCTTGGAAAAAATCAAACCCGCTTTTGAGAATACTCCGGTAGAGCCCGCAGCTTGCGGTCTGTGGTGGTTGAATACGATTAGCCCGGATCCTGTGGAGCGGGCCAACGTGCGCAAAACCATGGAAGAGTTTTTGGATATGGTGGAAGCCATTGGATGCAAAATGGCATTTTTCAATACCGGAGAATTTGATCCCAACGATCCGGATAAGAACATTGCAGAGTTCAAAAAAGAGTACCTTTATTATAAGGAAATTGCAGACAAAAAAGGAATTCGCCTTGCCTGCTATCTGGGACATGGCGGTAACTTTGTCCACTCTCGAGAAATTTTGGATAAACTTTTGCGGGAAGTTCCCGAATTCAATATCAAGTTGGATCCGGTGGGCATCATGCGCAATATGAAAGATGACCCCTATGAGATTTTGAAACGTTATGCGCATCGCGTGGCGCATTTCCACGCCAAGGATATTTTCCGCTATGGCGAAGACGGATGGGAAATTGAACCGATCGTTGGCATGGGCCAATTAAAATGGAATGTAATGCTTGGAATGTTGTGGAATGTGGGGTATAATGGATATATCATCATCGAACCCCACGGCGATGTCTGGGCAGAACCGGAAAATCGTTGGAAACATATTGTGCTTTCCAAACGTCATCTGGAACAATACATGATACGCTGAGAAAGGAGTCCGCTATGCTGTTGTGGGGAGACCTGCACAACCATTGTGGGATTACATATGGGTTTGGCAGTTTGGAGAATGCGCTGAAGATTGCGCGCAGCCATTTGGATTTTTGCTGCATCACAGGGCACGCCATGTGGCCCGATATTTATCCGCGTAACCCGGAGACGGAATTTATCGTGGATTTTCATCGGCAGGGATTTCAGAAATTGCTTGACCATTGGGATGAGGTGCGTGCAGAAATTGCTCGTCAAAACGATGGTGAATTGGTTACGTTTCAGAGCTATGAGATGCATTCTTCCCTTTATGGCGACCATCACCTGATTTCACCGGACGATCAACTTCCGCTGGTTTATGCGGGCAGTCCGGAACAATTGGTTCAGAAATGCGGTGTGTCTGCCATTGCGGTGCCTCATCACATTGGATATACGCCAGGTTATAGAGGAATCAACTGGGATTTATATAATCAGGAGATTTCTCCGTGCGTAGAGGTTTATTCCAAACACGGATGTGCTATGAGTGAAACCGCACCTTATCCGTATTATCATGATATGGGTCCTCGCGATTCTCGAAATACGGTGTATGAGGGGTTGCGTCGCAAAAAGAAATTCTGCTTTTTGGGGTCTACGGACCATCATGCAGGATTCCCGGGATCCTATGGTGACGGCTTAACGGCTGTTTTTGCAAAGGAAAAGAGCCGGCAGGCCATTTGGGAGGCACTGCTTGCGGGTAAAACCTATGCTGTGACCGGAGATCGCATTCTGTGTGATTTCTCCATCAACGGGCAAGGCCCGGGTGAAACGGTCCATGGGGCAGTCCGAGAGATTCGTTGTGTGGTCCGTGGTGAGTATTGGGCGGATAAAATCGTTCTTTACAAAAACTGCCGGCCGATAAAAGCGTTGTGCGCAGAACAACTGATTCCCGGACATTCAAGAAAATATAAGATCCGCGTTGAGATGGGATGGGGCAATAGTGAGGATCTGACTCGCTGGAACGGCCGCATCGAAACGGATGGACGGATGCTCCAGGCCAATCTCTATTTGCGTGGACGCAGTTTGTTGTCTCCTACCAACCACGATGGAAGTCCGGTAGAAGTGAATGATATTGATAACCGCGTTTTGGAGCGGGCAGAACAGTCTTTTGCCTGGCAGTGCGAAACAGTGCGCAACAAAAGCACACTGCATCCCCAGACCGATGCGGCAGTCGTAGAGATCGAAGGGGATTTGAATACCCGGGTGACTGTGAATGTCAATGGGCATATTCATGAGGCGACCATCGCGCAATTGTTGGATGGCGGTGTATCTTGGCACGTGAAACCCTATCATTCGCAGGCTGTGAAAATTCACGCCGCCGTTCCCGAGACCGAATATGAGATGGTTTTGGAGACAAAAGATGAGCCACAAGATGAAGTGGACATTTACCATGTGGAGTTTGCCCAGAAAAATGGACAATGGGCATTTATATCACCAATTTATGCAGTAAGATAAGAAAGAAGGAATGAAAAATGGCAATTGCAATCGTAAGAAAAGAAGAAATGATTCCCGAGTATGATGCAAATGGCTTCGCACGGATGGAGTTGCTGCCTGACAGTTTCCCCGGTGTGCACAACTACAAATGCTTCTTGAAAGCAGGCAAGGATGTGCAGCCCGAAAAGTATTCCGACAAATCTGCGGTATACTGCTTCACTTCGGGAAAAGGCTATGTGACTACGGAGAAATTTGCGCGCAACATCGATGAGTTGTCTTTCTTTGTGCCGGATTTTGACCACAGTGATTTTACCATTCACGCAGTGGAGGATATGGAGTTCTTGTGCTTGGTGCTGGACATGACCGACGTGGATTTCAAAAATCATGACGCTTGCCACACCACTCTGCCCCTGTTCGTAGCTTTTTCCGAGTGCCGCGAATATACGCAGGACTGCAAAGGACCTCATACACGTAGCTGGCAGGTATTGAGCAGCAAAGAAGTAGGCCGCAATCTTTTGGGCGTTGTAAAAGCAGTTGGAGAAGGCACAGTGGAAAAAGGCCATCCCGCCGTTGACCAGTGGAACTACGGTCTGGACAATGCAGACTTTACACTGACCATAGAGAATGAGAGCGTACCTCATCATGCAGGCGATTGGAGCTTCGTACCGGCAGGTTTGGACCATTCTCTCACAGCCGAACCGGGAAAAGAGGTTGCGTACATCTGGTTTGAGCGCTTTGTAAAAGAATTTAAAGATGAAGACTGACCCTCTGCTGCGGCAAAGGGACATGGCAGATGGGTGGAGCACGTTCGCGCGCTCTGCCCATTTGTGTCAAAGGGGGAAACAGAAAGATGGAAGAACAGGTTTTTCGAACGGCAATTGTGGGGTGCGGAAATATTTTTCCTATGCATGCCATTCCGGTAATGAAAGAAGCACATGCCAATCTGGTTGCAGTGTGTGATACCAAACCGGACCGTGTTCAGTCTGCCTGCGACCGATTTGGATGCAAAGGATATACGGACTTCGAAGAAATGCTGAACTGCGAAAAACCGGATGTGGTCCATATTTGCACACCGCATTTTCTGCATGCACCATTTGCGTGCCTTGCTATGGAGCATGGATGTCACGTACTTACGGAGAAGCCGATGGCAATTCGTCTTGAGGACGCGCAGAACATGCTGGATACCGCTGAACGCACCGGAAAAACGTTGGGTGTCATTTTTCAGAACAGATACAATGCAGGCTCTCAATTGATCCGTGAATGTTTGGACCGTGGCGAATTGGGACAGATTCGAGCAGCACGAATGATTCTGACTTGGGACCGTTCTCCGGAGTACTATTCCAAGAGTGATTGGAAAGGAACTTGGGACAAAGAAGGTGGCGGAGTTCTGATCGATCAGGCGATTCACACATTGGATCTGATGCGGTGGCTGATCGGCAAACCTGTGACCGGTGTTCAAGTCAGCCTTGCCAATCGAACCCATCCGGATATTTTGGTAGAGGATACGGCCGAAGGACGCATTTCTTTTGAGGGCGGCGTGTACGGTGTCTTTTATGTGATGAATCACTATTGTGAAGATGAGCCGGTTCGTCTGGAACTGAATTGCACCCATGGGAAGGCTGTGATGCAGGGGCCTCGCGCAGAGGTGAAACTGGATAATGGACGGGTATACCAGGCGGACAATGATCCAAGACAGATGTTTGAATATGGAGATGTAAAGCAGTACTGGGGTACCAGTCATGTGAAGCAGGTCCACAATTTTTACGAACATCTGGCGGGAAAGGCACCGCTTTATATCACTGCACAAGATGCATTTTTAACGCAGAAGATGATTTGTGCGCTGTATGAACATGGCAGAAAAAATTTCAGTAGGGAAACAGTATGAAAGTTTTTTATTTTGATATTGATACACTTCGGTATGACCATCTTTCTTGCTATGGATACGAACGTTCTACTCCTCATATGGATGCACTGGCGGCGGATGGCGTTCGGTTTACACAGGCCTATGCATCCAACACGCCCTGTATGCCATCCCGGGCGGCTTTGTTTACAGGCTGTTTCGGAGTAATCAATGGTGTGGAGACGCACGGCCGTTCTGCGCTGGAGGTGGCTACACCAGAGCACACCGCCTTGCCGCGGGTTCTGACGGAGCACGGTGTACAGGCGGTTACGGTTTCTTCCTTTGGTCGCCATCCGGCGCCATGGTTCTACAATGGCTTTTCCCATGTGATGGACCCGTCCTATCTGTGCAAAGCAGAAAATTTCCAGCGTTTTGACGGTCAGGAAGTGAATCGGGCGGCGCAGGATTTTTTGGATGGATTTAAAGGAACAGATCTTTTTATGCATTTGCATTATTGGGATCCACATGGCCCATTGACGCCGCCGTCGGAATGGATCGATGAACAGTATGAACCGGATACTTCGCAAATCACCGACGAACAGATCGCACAGCTCAGTGCATCGCCGCTGTACCGCGGTGGAAAGCACATGAAGGTCCATGACCGAAACGATCTTGCGCGGCTTTTGCGGCTATACGATGCGGAAGTCCGCTATGCAGATCATTTGGTCGGACAGATGATTGATTACTTAAAAGAGCGCGGATGGTACGAGGATGCGGTCATTCTTTTGAGTGCGGACCATGGAGAGCAATACGGAGAAGGACAAATGATTTTGGAACATGGAACGGTGGATGAAAGCTGTATCCATATTCCGTTGTTGCTGAAAGCTCCCGGCGTGCCGGCCGGCGTTGCATGCAACGCGCCGGTATATGGGTTGGATGTTGCCCCCACAGTAGTCCGCTGCTTTGGAGTACAGGCTCCTTCATTGTGGAATGGTACTGCCCTTCAGGATACATTGAACGGTGTAGTGCCTGCACGGGATTATTTGGTTTGTGAACACGGCCTGTATACCTGCCAAAGAGCGGTGCTGAAGGACCGTTGGAAGATGGTGCATACGTTTAGCGCAGGATTGTGGGATTTTCCGGAATACGCGTTGTATGATCGCAGTGAAGGTCCGTCCGGGAAAGACCGGAAAGAGGAATTCCCGGATGTGCTGAAACAAATGCAACAAACGGAGAAGGAATGGCTGGCACAAACAATTGGAGATGCTCCCGACGTATTGGCGCTTTTGGGACAACAGAATGGTCAGCATGGTATGCGAGTCGCCCGGGAAGTTACCCTCCGGATGGAGCAGGGAGGCGATTGAGATGAGTTACAGTATCGGAATCGACTTGGGAGGCACGAACATTGCCGGTGGCATTGTAGATCCGGAGGGCCGCTTGCAGGTTACGCGTTCGGTAAAAACCGGAGCACCGTGTACACCGCAGGTCCTGACAGACCGGATTGCAGATTTGTGCTGCGATTTGGCCGCATCGGCGAATCTCCCTTTAAATCAAATGGCCTGGATCGGGCTGGGCGTTCCCGGCAGTGTGGAAAAAGATACAGGTATTTTGGATTATGCCAACAATTTGAACTTTAGGCGAGTTCCTCTGTGTGCGATGCTGAAGGAAAAGCTTCAGCTCCCGGTGTTTATGGACAACGATGCCAATGCTGCCGCTTGGGGCGAGTATTGTACCGGTGATCCTTGCGAGAGCCTTGTAATGGTAACGCTGGGGACAGGCGTAGGCGGCGGAATCGTGGAAAAAGGTCACATCCTTTCCGGATGCAACGGCGCCGCCGGAGAACTGGGGCATTTTGTGATTGATTTGAATGGAAAACCCTGCAATTGCGGCCTTCGGGGCTGTTTTGAACAATATGCCAGTGTCTCGGCGCTGGTGGAACAAACAAAAGAGAAAATGGACCAGGCTCCGAACAGCCTTCTGTGGGACGAGTGCAAAGGGAAAAAGGAAAATGTAAATGGACGCACGGCCTTTGACGCTATGCGGCGGGGTGACACAGCGGCTTGCGAGGTAGTACAGCGATATATTTATTATTTGTCTGTAGGTGTGGCTAGCATTGTCAATGTGTTTCAGCCAGAGCGCTTGTGTTTGGGGGGCGGCATCAGCCGAGAAGGAGATGTGCTTTTAAATCCAGTTCGTGCTTATGTGGAAAAATACGGTTACGGCCGGGACAGTACCCGGCAGACTCAAATCACGGCGGCACATCTTGGGCCGGATGTAGGTATTATTGGCGCGGCATTGTTGGGCCGTGAGTTGCAGCATCCGTGAAAATGGTCCTTGCGGGAAAATGCGTTTTGCGGTATATTACACACATGGATGGGAAACGGATTTGACCGCCTGCGGTTTTGTTTTTGAAGCACGCAGTATGTCAGGATTTTATAAGAAAGAACGGGCCTGTCCGATGGGCCCGTTCTTTCTTTATACAGTTGGCGGAGATTCTTCGTACAAGGAGCGTGACGAGAGATGTTGTACATTGGAATTGATTTGGGAACATCAGCCTGTAAGCTTTTGCTGGTAGATCAGGACGGAATCGTGCAAAAGACCGTGACAAAGGAATATCCGCTTTTGTTCCCGAAACCAGGTTGGAGCGAGCAGAATCCGGAAGATTGGTGGAATGCGTGCCAAGCAGGGATTTTGGAGCTTTTGGAAGGGGTGGATTCGGCGCAAGTGGAGGGCATCGGCGCTGGCGGACAGATGCATGGTCTGGTGGCGTTGGATGCGCAGGACAACGTATTGCGTCCGGCCATCCTTTGGAACGATGGACGAACGGCCCAGCAGGTGGATTATCTAAATCAAACCGTGGGAAAACAAACAATCAGCCGCAGGACGGCCAATATCGCCTTCGCGGGATTTACGGCTCCCAAGCTGTTGTGGATGAAACAGAATGAGCCGGAGAAGTTTGCGCGCATCGCAAAAATTATGCTTCCGAAAGATTATCTTGTATATCAACTGACCGGTGTGCACGCAACCGATGTTTCCGATGCGTCCGGAACGCTTTTACTGGACGTGGAGCATAAGTGCTGGAGCGGGGAAATGCTGGCCGAATGCAATGTGCGGCTGGAACAAATGCCGCGCTTGTACGAAAGTGCGGCACCGGTGGGAACGCTTTTGCCAGATGTGGCTGCCAGGTTGGGTCTTTCTTCCAAGGTGGTTGTGTGCGCAGGCGCAGGCGACAATGCGGCTGCGGCTGTGGGAACAGGCACCGTGGGCGATGGACGCTGCAACATCAGTTTGGGAACGTCGGGAACCATTTTTATTTCTTCCAGTCAGTTTGGAGTAGACCCACACAATGCACTTCATTCTTTTGCCCATGCGGATGGAGGCTGGCATTTGATGGGGTGCATGTTGTCTGCTGCATCCTGCAATAAGTGGTGGCAGGATGAAATTTTGAAGGATTCAGATTACGCGTCGGAACAAGCTAAAATTTCACGGGATCACCTGGGGTGCAATCATGTGTATTTTCTGCCGTATCTGATGGGAGAGAGAAGTCCCATCAATGATACAGACGCCAGAGCGCTGTTTATCGGAATGACCATGGATACTTCCCGCGCGGACATGACGCAGGCCATGTTGGAAGGAGTGGCGTTTGCCATTCGGGATTCTTTTGAAGTGGCAAAAAGCTTGGGAATCGAGATTCCGCGCTCCAACATTTGTGGTGGCGGTTCACGCTCAGAGCTATGGAAAACCATTTTGTCCAATGTGCTGGGAATTCCGTTGGATATCGTGGCCACCGAACAGGGACCCGGATATGGCGCTGCCATATTGGCTATGGTGGCTTGCGGTCGGTTTGCCAGTGTGCGGGATGCCGCGAAAAATCTGGTGAGAGTAAAGGACACGGTCGAACCGGATGCGGAGCTTGTAAAACGATATAATGCGCGGTATGAACAGTTTCAAAAAATTTATCCGGCTTGCAAAGATTTGTTTCCAAAGATTCAGTGAACAAGCGGAATTGTCAGGAGAGCCGGAAAATGGTATCATAAGAAAAGTTCCGGCGGCAAAAGCATTTCAGCACAGCGGCCGTAAGACAGGAGAGAGAGTATGAGCTATGCAGATACGTTGTTCCTTGCCAATTGCAAGGACATTCTGGAAAACGGTGTGTGGGACACAGACCTCCCGGTGCGGCCCCGGTGGGAGGACGGAACGCCCGCTCACACGGTGAAGAAATTTGGAATTGTAAATCGATACGATTTGCGAAAGGAATTTCCCGCATTGACTGTGCGCCGGACGGCGTTCAAATCCTGCGTGGATGAGATGCTTTGGATCTGGCAGAAAAAATCAAACCGAATCGAAGATCTCCACAGCCATATCTGGGACCAGTGGGCCGGTGAAGATGGGACCATTGGCAAAGCCTATGGTTACCAACTGGGAGTGAAGCATCAGTACAGGGAAGGCATGTTTGACCAGGTGGATCGGATGCTTTATGACTTGAAGCACAATCCCGCATCCCGGCGAATTCTGTCCAATATCTATGTGCACCAGGATCTGCACGAGATGAATTTGTATCCCTGTGCGTACAGTCTGACATTAAATGTGTCAGGTCATACACTGAATGCCATTTTGAATCAGCGCTCCCAGGATATGCTCACGGCCAATAACTGGAACGTGTGCCAGTACGCTGTGCTGGTGCATATGTTTGCTCGTGCCAGCGGCCTTGAGGTAGGAGAACTGGTACATGTAATTGCAGATGCGCATATTTATGACCGACATGTGGATACTGTGAAAAAACTGATGGAGCGCACACCGTATCCTGCGCCGAAATTGTGGATCAATCCGGACGTGACGGATTTCTATGCCTTCACCGTGGATGATTTTAAATTGGAAGATTACCAGTTCCACAAACTGGATGAGAAAATTCCTGTGGCGGAATGAGGAGGAAACAATGGAACTGATCGTAGCGGTAAGCGAGGATTGGAGAATTGGAAAAGACGGAAATCTGCTTTTTTCTATCCCGGAAGACATGAAATTTTTTCGGCAGACCACCCAGGGGAAAACCGTGGTGATGGGGCGCAAGACACTGGAGAGTTTGCCCGGCGGTAAGCCGCTGAAAAACCGGCAAAACATTGTGTTGACCCGGAATGAGGACTGGACGGCTGAAGGTGTGCAGGTCTGTCACACAGTAGATGAGGTATGCAAGGCTGTGGAATCGCTGGATCCAAGCCAGGTGATGGTAATTGGCGGAGCGGAAATCTATCGACAGATGCTTTCCTTGTGCGATCGGGCTTATGTGACCCGTGTGTTTGCACAGGCTCCTGCGGATAGCTTTTTTCCAAACCTTGAAGACAAATCGGATTGGAAGCTGGAGAGCCAGAGCGAGGAAAGGGAACACGAAGGGCTGCGCTATCGGTTCTGCACGTATGTGCGATGCGCACCGGCTGGAAAAGAATGAGAAAAAAGGCGGGCGATCTTTCAAAGATCGCCCGCCTTTTCATACAATGGAACTTTTATTGGCTGCAGCGTGCGCGTAAAAGAGCCACGGTATACTCCAATCCGTAAACCAACGCGTCCTCATCCATCCGATAGCGGGGATTGTGATGAGGCGCATCGCTTCCAAGTTTGGAATTGGCAGCGCCCAGCTCCACAAAGAAGCCAGGACATTTTTGGCTGTAATAGCAAAAATCATCGCCCGGTGCAATGGGAGAAAGATCAGTTACATGGCTTTCGCCAAAGGTCTGTGCAATCAAATTGCGTCCCATTTGCGTCAGAGCTGTGTCGTTGACAATGGAGTCATATCCGCGGGAATAAGTAAATTCCGCTTTGGCTCCATGGGCTGCGGCAATCCCTTTGGCCAAGGTCTCGATGCGCTCCTGAATGCGGGTGCGCACTTTCTCATCGTAAGTGCGCACGGACCCGGTGATGGTAAAAGAGTTGGGAATGACATTATAGGCAGAGCCGCCTTCCGCACGGCAAACCGACAGAACGGCCGCGTCCGAAGGGGCAATGCTGCGAGAGACGATGGTCTGCAAGGCACAGATCAATTCTGCACCAGTGACGATTGGGTCCACACATTCCTGAGGCATGGAGGAGTGTCCGCCCTTGCCTTGGATGCACACGTCAAAACGGTCTGTGCTGGAGGTCAGCACACCGGGACATACGCCGAACTGTCCGGTGGGAAGAATGGATGTCAGATGAAGCCCATAGACCTCGTCAACGCCGTCCAAAACACCCGCAGCAATCACTTCTACGGCTCCTCCCGGTGGAACCTCTTCGGCGTGTTGGAAGATAAACCGAAGTTCTCCGCACAAAAGGTCGGGTTGTTCGGTCAACAGACGAACAGCGGATAAAAGAATAGCGGTATGTCCGTCGTGTCCGCAGGCGTGCATGACGCCTTTGTGAATGGACCTGTATTCCAGTTCGTTTTCCTCCTGAATGGGAAGTGCGTCTATGTCCGCGCGAATGGCCACCGTGCGGCCGGGCCGCCCCGTTTTTAAAACAGCCATTACGCTGGTGGGGGTTGGACGGGATAAAATCAGATTTCCGCCCATGTCCTGCAGATGTCGCTCAATGTAGTCTGTAGTTTCACACTCTTTCCAGGAGAGCTCCGCGTGCTGATGTAGCCAGCGTCGGGATTCAATCAATGTCTCCCGCTCCAAAAGTACACGCGTGTGAAGATCACTCATAAAATTGCCTCCTTTTATAAAAATTCGGCTGCGCGCCGCCCCATGATAAGGGAGAGCGTACAGCCGCAAAAACTGACGATTAGAATACGAAGTACAGAACCATCAGAACGCCCAGAACCCAAGCGGGCCACTTGGGCAGGAAAGATGCGTCTTTGCGCAGCAGAGCGCGCAGTACGCTGATGACCAAATAGGTGAACATGCCCAGCGCGATGCCGCCTACATAGTCGGACATATAAGCGGTAACCAGCAGCATCACAGCCACAGGCAAGAACTCCACAGGCTCAAAGTCAATGCCACGCAAAGTCTCCAGCATGGAGATACCAACAACGACCAATGCCGAACCGGTGGCGGCACCAGGAATGATCAGGAACAACGGTGCAAACAGCATGCACAGCAGGAAGAAGAATGCAGTGCTCAGGTTGGACAGGCCGGTACGGCTACCGGATTCTACACCAGCGGCGGATTCAGCAAAGCAGCTAATCGTTGTGATGCCGAACAGAGAACCAGCAATGGTCGAAGAAGCGTCTACCAGGAACACTTTGCCAAAAGCAGGGAAGTTGCCGTCTTCGTCCAGCAGATTTGCCTTGTTGGCCATGGCAAAGCCGGTTCCCATTGTGCCAAAGAAGTCATTGATCAGGAGCATAATGATGAAAGGCAAATACTCCAGACGCAAAGCTCCCAAGATGTCCACATTAAAGGCCACATCGCCAATGGAGCTCAGAGCACCGGAAGTGAAGATGCTGTCGGGCAGTGTCACCACACCCATGAAGATGCCGATGATGGTGGTCAAAACGATGGAAATCAGCAGTGCGCCTTTGATTTTGACGCGACGGCCATGGTAGTCAAATTCCACATAGCTTAAAAACAGCGCAATCACAAGACCAATTACGCTCAACTGAACGCTGGGTTGGCTGAAATCTGCAAAGCTGTCCAAACCCGGGGTGAGCAGTCCGCAAGAGTTCAGGCCGATGCGGGCAATCAGAAGGCCGACCGCACCGCCAATGCCGATTTTGATATTCTTGGGAAGACTTTCCGCAAAGAGTTCCCGAAGCTTGAAGATAGAAATCAGCAGGAAAACAATACCGGAAATGGCAACTGTGCCAAAGGCAACACCATAATCGGTGCCCTCTGCAATCATAGCCGCAACTAGGTTGGGGATGACCAAAACCGGAGCCAGCACAATAGGTACATTGGCAATCAGGCCCATGGCAATGGTGGACAAAGCGGTTAAAAGACAAGTGCAAAGAAGAACGCCGGTCAGATTGATGTCGGGGGCTACGGACATGGCGGAAGTCATATACGTAAGGATATACGCCATGGTCGCAAA
Organism: uncultured Ruthenibacterium sp.; assembly: GCF_963558415.1. NCBI lineage: Bacteria > Bacillati > Bacillota > Clostridia > Eubacteriales > Oscillospiraceae > Ruthenibacterium > uncultured Ruthenibacterium sp. Next base: position 31,120 of record NZ_CAUWGY010000004.1, read on the forward strand.
GGTGGTAGCGCCGCCAATCAGCTCTGTGCTGATAGACGATCCACGTTCCCGGATGTGGAACTGGCGGTCAAGAAAATTTTTCATGGATTGATTCCTCCCACAAATGTATCTGAATCCTCTTTATCAGAGGGATTCGCCAATTTTAAACATGCGCCGCGCGTTGGTCAAAGCCGTTTGAGCAACCTGTTCCGGAGAAATATCGCCGCGTACCTGGGCGATGGTTTCCACCACCTCGTCCAACATATCCGAGGTAGCACGGGCTCCCTCTTTGGATTGAGGCGGCAAGAATGGGCAGTCGGTTTCCAAAAGCAGGCGATCCAAAGGCATTTGACGGACCACCTCAATCAAATCCCCCGCATTGGGATAAGTGATGGCAGGCCCGATTCCCAAAGAAAGCCCCATTTCAAGGAAGGCAAAGCCATAACGCGCCTTGCTGAAAAAGCGATGAATCATGCCCGATGCCGGGTGGTTGCGCAGAGTGCGGATCATATCCTCATCCGCGTCCCGGTCGTGAATGACAACAGGCAACTGCATTGTTTGGGCCAATTCAAGCTGAGGAATAAACACGCGTTCCTGAGCTGCCCGGTCCGCATCCGGCTGAAAATAGTCCAGCCCGATCTCTCCAATGGCGACCGCTCGTTCGTCGTCCGCCAAAGCGGCGATTTGTTCAAGCCAATCCGCTTCCACCGTATAGGCTTCCAAAGGGAAAACGCCTACCGAGGCCCAAACAAAATCATGTTGATGCGCCAGAATCACAGATCGTTTGGAAGAGGGGACGCTCGAACCGGAGTTAATGATCAATTCCACTCCTTTTCGATGCATTTCAGTCAACACCGCATCCCGATCGGTATCAAAAACAGTCTCATCGTAATGGGTGTGGACATCGCTCAACGCATAAGACATCAAATCAACCCCCTAAAAATAGAAAAAGGCGGCAAACGTTAACGTTGCGGCCTTGTGGTTTCGGACACTTCTTTTTTAAGAATAGCAGGATTTTTGACAAAAATCAATCTTTTTTTAAGAAAGAAGTCCTCACACAAAAATGTGTGAGGACTAAGTTAATCGGATTGGGAGGGTGGATCGGAAGCGGACGAGTCCGTATGCAACGGCTGGCCGGTTTCATCAATCCCTTTTTCCTCTAGACGGCGGGAGAAAAAGCTGCTTGCCAGAGCATACAACACAGCAAATACCGGAACGCCCAGAATCATGCCGATAAATCCGAACAGCCCGCCGCTCACGATGATGGCGACCAAGACCCAAAGCGCAGACAGTCCGGTGGTATTTCCCAGAATTTTGGGCCCCAGGATATTTCCGTCAAATTGCTGGAGAAGAAGAACAAAAATGGCAAATTTCAAAGCGCTGAAAGGATCTACAATCAAGAGAATAAGAATGCTCGGAACAGCACCGATAAAAGGACCAAAGAAAGGGATGATGTTCGTCACACCTACGATGACGCTGATAAGTACTGCAAAGGGCAACCGCAACAGAATCATGCAAACAAAGCACAATACGCCAATAATGCTGCTGTCAATAATTTTCCCAATAATGAATCCGCCGAATACCGCGTTGGCATGAGCGCAGACACGCAGAACACTTTGTGCGTGAGGGAGAGGTAACAGGGCTAGAACTGCCTTGCGAAGTTGGCGCAAAAGACGATCCTTGCCCATGAGCATGTAAATGGAAGAAATCACAGCCGTGATGGCTCCAATAAATCCATTGCCAATGGCCACACCGTAATCTACCAGCTTGGGAATCATCGTGCTGAATAGTCCCGTGGCTTTTTGCAGCATTTCCTGATACGAACCCAGAATCTGGTCCAGTCCCAAAGCGTCCAACTGAGAGTTCAGCATCAATTGGTTCATCTGGTCCAAATAAGAAGGAATGCGGTTTCCCAAAAGCAAAAGACTATCCCCGATTTGTGGAAGAACCATACGCAATAAGAATCCCACTACAAGAACCGCCAGAGAATAGGAAATCAAAATGCAAAGGCTCCGGGGCCAGCGCAGTTTTTTCTCAAAAAAGCGCACGGGGGCATCCAAAAGATACGCCAGAGCCAATCCGCCTGCAAAAGGTGAGAGGATTTGCAGCCAAGAGGCGAGTTGTGCGCGGATGGCATCGAAGTTCAAAAGAGCCATATAAAAAGCGATGCCCGCAAATACCACAATGATATTGGATGCAACGCGTTGCGTCAGTTGCCATTTGTTCTTGTTCACAGCACAGTCCTTTCTTAAATCCAATCATTTCGTGCTCTTTGATTATAACGGAAAATGATAAAAAAAGCTACGTAGTTTGTTCTCAAGGAATGACTTTCTTCGACAAGTATGATATAGTGTAACCATTGCAGGCGCGACGCGCCTGCCCAGAACAAGCTCTGAGCAGGAGGAATAAGGTTATGACACAATCCCCCCCGTGGGAAAACGGCTGTGAAGGCTGCCTTTGTGCCCAGCCAATCCGCGCCTATGCGCGCAGCAAGGGCGTTTCAATGGAACGTGCTCTTGCGCTTTTGCAGGAAAAATTGAAGCAAGAAACTCCGCCGGCTGGTCAGGACCCTCACGGAGTCTGTCTTTGTGATGCGGACCAAGCTGCCCGATGCCCGGTGTTCCTTTTGGCATGCCAATTAGCAGCGTGCTGTGGTATGAGCGTTCGCCAGTGGTTGGAGCGCGCGGATTTGTCCATCGAAGGAGAATATGAGGCCCAGGGAAAAGAAATTCCGGATCCAACTGGCGTCCCACAAGAGCCGGATGAGCCCGAAGAGGAGTTGGAACCGGATAACCCGAAAGACAAAAAACATCATAAAATTTTTGTTGTTGCCTTTGGCGTTACGATTGGAGCGATTGTATTGGCGATGGCTCTTTTTGGAACGTATCAATGGGGGTATCAACGTTCGCTGACCGACAACGGCACATTTGACGAAGGTTATTCGGCAGCAGTGGCAGAGGGAACCTACGAGGATGGTCACGCGGCAGGGTACGAGGAAGGTTATCAGGCGGGCTATCGGGAAGGCCTTCAGGAGGGCTTTGAACAAGGAAAAGACGCGGGATATTCGGATGGGTACGCCAATGGCAGTGCGGATGTGCAGCAGGCACAAAGCGATGCCCAACAGGCGCAGTCAGACATAGAAAACGCACGGCGTTCGACTCCGGTGTGGATTTCCTGGATAGGTTCAAAATATCATTTGGACCCCGAGTGTTCACGAATTTGGGGCGGCGAGCAAATTACGCTTGGACAAGCAGAGGATGAGGGATATGATCCTTGTCCCAAATGTGTAAAATAAACTTTTTGGAAAAGATACGCTGTTTGATACGGCGTATCTTTTTGTTTTAAAGAACGGTTTTGGCACAACCGACAAAAGATACTCTTTTACTTTAGAAGATTGGCCTAATATTTTCTCAGTACCTTGACATTTACAGGAGAGTGTATTATAAATCAACATAGCGAACAACTCAACAAGTGATAAAGCGAATGAGCTGGATTTTTGGACAAAGAAGGAAAGAAAAGGAGTGCTGTGCATTGAAAATTACAAGTGTAGAATGTTATCTTGGAAATTTTATTACTGTCAAAGTAAACACAGACGAAGGAATCAGCGGATTCGGAGAAGCCGGACTGGCATATGGGAATTGCTGGGAAGCAGCCTTTGGTCAATGCCAAGACTTTGCAAAACTGGTAATTGGCATGGATCCTTTTAATACAGAACAAATTTGGGAACACCTTCACCGCCATACATTTTGGGGAATGGGCGGCGGCGTAGTGGTCACTTCCGCTATGGCTGCGATTGATACCGCCTGTTGGGACATCAAGGGCAAGGCCTTGAATGTTCCGGTTTATAAGTTGCTTGGCGGTAAGACAAACCCGAAACTTCGCACGTATGCTTCGCAGCTTCAGTTCGGATGGAGAAAAGTGATCAAAGACACTGGAAATCTAACAATGCTGTACGATCCGCAGGAGTATTACGATGTAGTGAAGGATGCCATGTCAGAGGGATACGATGCTGTAAAAATCGACCCGGTTTTTGCACCTACTGAACCGAAGTCTTTTGGAGAGGTTTTTGCTACGCAAGGAACACAAATTCGTGGCAGTTATCGGGAACATGATCTGAAGCGCTCTGTGGAACGCATTGCGGCCGCCCGCGAGGCCGGGGGACCTGATTTGGACATCATCATAGAGCTTCATTCTTTGTTGGACGCCAATACGGCTGCTATTTTGGGAAAGGCTCTGGAGCAGTATCGTATTATGTATTATGAAGAGCCCACCATGCCCTGCAACCCAGGAGTGTTCAAACACATTAAAGAACGCTGCAATCTTCCTTTGGCCACCGGAGAGCGCAGTTACACTCGATGGGGATTCCGCCAATTTTTTGAGGACAGAACGCTGGACATTGCTCAGCCCGATCTTTGCAACACCGGCGGCATCACGGAAACCAAAAAAATCTGCGATATGGCCCAGGTCTATGACATTGGCGTGCAGATTCATGTTTGCGGAGGACCAATAGCCACAGCCGCGGCTCTTCAAGTAGAAGCAGCGATTCCCAATTTTGTAATTCATGAGGAGCACAATGCCAATCTGCTTGCAAAATTTATCAATGCGGGAAAATATTTTTACGAACCGAAAAATGGTTTTTACGAGGTGCCGGATTTGCCCGGAATTGGCCAGGAAATGAGCGAGCAGGAGATGCAGAATTCCCGTAAAGTGGTCATTGAGTAAGCAATTGTCAAAACAGGATAACGTGCATTTTACACGAAAGGCCCCCTTCAAAGGAGGCCTTTCGTTGGTTGAAGGATTTTTATGCATACAGGGCGATGACAGAACAAGCAAAATCCACTATAATAAAAGCACTGTAATAGACAAAAATCATTGGGTGGTATTGCGATGAACGTAGAACAAAAAGGTCGGCGCAAACCGAAGATTGCTCGGGTGACGATTGTGGAGCAGGTGTGTGCTTCAATCAAACAGGATATTGCAGATGGATTATGGAAACCAGGAGATAAAATCCCATCCGAGGCAGAATTTGCAGAGTTGTTTGGGGTCAATCGCCTGAGCGTGCGCATGGCACTTCAAAAGCTAAATACTTTGGGAATCATTGAGACACGCGTAGGAGAGGGCTCTTACGTAAAGTCTTTTTCCCTCAGTCCCATCCTACAGGAAGTGGCGGTCTTTTACGATGAAGAGGACAAGTATGCAGATATTCGGCAACTGCGGTATCTGTTGGAGAGCGAATGTATGCGCTTGGCTCTTCAGAAGGCGACCGATGAGGAAAAGGAGCGTTTGGGGGCCGCACTCCGCTATTACAACGACATGTCGATTGAGTTATACAAAGACATTGAAGATGAAGAGCGTCTGGAACATATGGTAGATGCGGATTTTTTGTTTCATTATCAGATCATTCAGATGAGTCACAACAGCCTGTATCGGGATATTTATCAGATGGTGCAGGTTTTGATCAGAGGCCATATCAAGCAGTTGCTCAGCCGCAGGGTTCGGGCGCGGATGGAGGCGGGACTTCCACCTATGGTAAATGAAACGCACGAGAAAATTTATCGAGCGATTATGGAATCCAATGCGCAGGTCATTCAGCAGTTGTGTGAGGAAATGCTCGCGATTGTGCCGGTTCCGGGTATGGATGTTTTTGAATAACCGAATGGACATAAATCTTGCTTTTTAAATCGCTTTTCAGGTGATTTTCTAAAGGCGCAGTCCGTCGTTTCAAGCAGGTTTCGCGGAAAGAGTAAAAATTTGTCCGGTCGGCTAAGCGGCTTAGGTGAATAAAAAGGGTGCAGTCTTTAAGACTGCACCCTTTTTGCATAATTTTCTTATTTGCGGCTTTCTTTAATAGCTGCCTGAGCGGCTGCCAAACGCGCAATGGGAACACGGAAGGGAGAGCAGGACACATAATCCAAACCTACCCGATGGCAGAACTCCACGCTGGTGGGGTCGCCGCCATGCTCACCACAAATGCCCAGACCAAGGTCGGGGCGAGTAGCACGGCCCAGTTTTGCCGCCATTTCGACCAGTTTGCCTACGCCCTTCTGATCAAGATGAGCGAACGGATCGGACTCGTAGACCTTGTTGTCATAATAATAGTTCAGGAACTTGCCGGCATCGTCACGGCTGAATCCGAAGGTCATTTGAGTCAAATCGTTGGTGCCGAAGGAGAAGAACTCCGCCTCTGTGGCGATTTCATCCGCTGTCAGCGCAGCACGCGGAATTTCAATCATCGTGCCCACTTCGTACTTCATGTCCACACCGGCTTCAGCGATGAGCTTGTCTGCAGTGGCAACAACCACATCTTTGACAAATTTCAGCTCTTTGACCTCGCCCACCAGAGGAATCATGATATGGGGAACAATGTCAAGGCCGGTCTCACGGCGTACATTGATGGCAGCGTTGATGACCGCGGTGGTCTGCATTTCCGCAATTTCCGGATAAGCTACAGCCAAACGGCATCCGCGGTGGCCCATCATGGGGTTAAACTCGTGCAGGCTGGCAATGACGTTGTTCAAATGCTCTACGGTGACATCCAGTTCTGCAGCCAGTTCTGCGATCTCAGCCTCTTTGGTAGGAAGGAACTCATGGAGAGGAGGATCCAGATAACGGATGGTCATGGGCCGATCTCCCATCACCTTATACATAGCCTCAAAGTCGCCTTGCTGATAAGGCAGAATCTTTGCCAAAGCTTTTTTACGGCCTTCCACATCTTCTGCCACGATCATTTCGCGTACAGCTTTGATGCGGTCAGCTTCGAAGAACATGTGCTCAGTGCGGCACAAACCAATGCCCTCAGCACCGAAGTCTACACCCTGCTGAGCATCGCGGGGGTTGTCGGCGTTGGCGTATACCTGCAAAGTACGAGCCGCGTCTGCCCACTCCATGAAGCGCTCAAAATCGCCAGAGATGGTGGCGTCTGTGGTGGGAATGGCCTCGCCGTAGATATTGCCGGTGGAGCCATCAATGCTGATCCAGTCGCCCTCTTTGTAAGTTTTGCCAGACAGAGTGAAGCATTTTGCATCGTAATCTACTACGATTTCTCCGCAGCCGGATACGCAGCAGGTGCCCATTCCGCGCGCTACTACAGCAGCGTGGCTGGTCATGCCGCCGCGTACAGTCAGAATGCCCTGTGCCACTTGCATGCCCTCGATGTCCTCAGGGCTTGTTTCCAGACGAACCAATACCACTTTGGGCATCTTGCCGCTGTCCACATATTCTTTGGCGTCCTCGGCAGTAAAGACCACCTGGCCGCAGGCAGCACCCGGAGAGGCCGCAAGACCTTTGCCGATGACCTGAGCGGATTTCAGCGCAGCCGGGTCAAATTGCGGGTGCAGAAGGCTGTCCAATTGCTTGGGCTCCACGCGCAGCACAGCCTCTTTCTCATCGATCATGCCCTCATCCACCAGATCCACGGCGATTTTCAGAGCCGCGGCCGCAGTGCGTTTACCATTGCGGGTCTGCAACATGAACAGCTTTCCGTTCTCGATGGTAAACTCCATGTCCTGCATATCTTTGTAGTGATTTTCCAACCGCTGGGCAATCTCCACAAACTGCTCATATACCTCGGGCATTTCCTCATGCAGCTTAGAGATAGGCGACGGGGTGCGGATACCAGCAACTACGTCCTCGCCTTGAGCGTTGATCAGATATTCACCAAACAACGCTTTCTCACCGGTGGCAGGGTTACGGGTGAAGGCAACACCTGTGCCCGAGCGATTGCCGGAGTTTCCAAAGGCCATGCACTGCACGTTTACTGCGGTGCCCCAGTCGTAGGGAATTTCGTTCATACGGCGGTACACGTTGGCACGGGGATTGTCCCAGGAGCGGAATACGGCTTTGACAGCTTCGATCAACTGCTCTTTCGGATCCGCAGGGAAGTCTTTGCCCATTTTTTCTTTGTAAAGGGTTTTAAACTTCACAACCAGTGCCTTCATGTCGTCGGCGTCCAAATCTACGTCGTCTTTGACACCTTTGGCTTCTTTCATCTCATCGATGATTTTTTCAAAGTCGGATTTGCTCATCTCCATGACCACGTCGCTGAACATTTGTACGAAGCGGCGATAGGAGTCATAAGCAAAGCGGGGGTTGTTTGTCAATTTCGCCAGGCCTTCTACGGACTCATCGTTCAGGCCCAGGTTCAAAATGGTGTCCATCATTCCGGGCATGGAAGCGCGGGCGCCAGAGCGCACGGACACGAGCAGGGGATTGTTCACGTCGCCGAATTTCTTGCCGGCGATTTCTTCCAGTTTTCCGATGTACTCATAAATGTCCGCCATGATTTCCTCATTGATTTGACGGCCATCCTTGTAGTACTGCGTGCAGGCTTCCGTAGAAATGGTGAAGCCCTGGGGAACCGGCATGCCAGCCTTGGTCATCTCGGCAAGATTAGCGCCCTTGCCGCCAAGGATCTCACGCATGTCCTTGTTTCCCTCGGAAAACAGGTACAGGTACTTTTTGTGACTCAAGATTCTCTACCTCCAAACAAAAATCTGCGCATCAGACGCAGGCAAAAAAGGCAATGCTCTTTTGCACCCATATTATAGCAAAAAAACAGGGGTCTGGCTACCGCGAATTAACCGATTTTTGGACAGATTTGATGCTTGTTTTCAGGAGAATGGGGAGATTTTGTCGGGTTTTTGTAATTGCCTTGCAATCACAATCGTTTCGACGTAAAATAAAAACGTATAGTCTTTTTTCGAAAGCGAGGAATACGCCATGACAAAACAGCAATTGGAAGAGCGGCGTGCAGCGTTGACTGCCACACTGGAAAAACATTTGCAAGCTGGAGTGGAGTTTTATTTGACCGATGGGATCATGATTGATGAGACCGTAGAAATTGAGCCGGGTGCGGTGATTTTACCTGGAACGATTCTGCGAGGGCAGACCCGAATCGGTGCGGATAGTGTCATTGGCCCGAATTCTCTTTTGGAAAATGTGACCGTGGGACGCGCTGTGAAGTTCAATGCCAGCCAGGGTTACAATAGCGTGATCGATGATGGGGCCAACATTGGGCCGTTCGTTCATATTCGTCCGGACAGTCACATCTGCAAAAATGTACATATCGGTGATTTTGTAGAAGTCAAAAATTCTACTGTGGGCGAAGGAACCAGTGTATCTCATCTGACGTATGTGGGAGATTCCGACGTGGGCAAATACTGCAACTTTGGCTGCGGCGTGGTAACGGTCAACTACGACGGAGCGGCCAAACATCGGAATACCATTGGAGATTATGCCTTTATCGGCTGCAATACGAACTTGGTTGCCCCAGTAACAGTGGGCGACGGAGCTTATACGGCAGCAGGCAGTACGATCACGGAGGATGTTCCCGCAGGAGCTTTGGGCATTGCCCGTGCACGTCAGCAAAACAAGCTGGGATGGGCAAAGCAGAAACTGGAAAAATTTATTGAAAAACAAAAGAAAAAACAGCAGAAATAAAAAAATAGGAGAAGAATCGAACAGATATGTTTTTTAAAAAGGCATCCAATATGGATTATCTGATCGTTGGATTGGGAAATCCAGGCTCTAAATATGAGGGAACGCGTCACAATGCGGGGTTCGATGCGCTGGATTATGTGGCAGGAAGATGGGATATTTCTGTTAACAAATCGAAGTTTGACGCCTTGTACGGCACCGGGACCGTCGGTGGGCAAAAAGTGCTTTTGCTCAAGCCGCAGACCTTTATGAATTTGTCCGGTGAGGCGGTGCGTAAAGCAAGCGGTTTTTATAAAATCCCTGCTGAGCGTGTGATTGTTCTGTTCGATGATATCTCTTTGGCGCCGGGCAAACTGCGTTTGCGGAAAACAGGGTCTGCCGGTGGCCACAACGGAGTAAAAAGCATCATTGCAAATTTGGGTCAGGATTTCCCGCGCATCAAGATTGGTGTGGGCGAGAAACCTCGACCGGATTATGATTTGGCAGATTGGGTACTCAGTCGGTTCACGCAAGAGGAAAAAAAGGCAATCATGGCAAGATACGACGATGTTTGCGGCGCTTTGGAATTAATTATGAAAGGGCAGTTTGAAACTGCACAGAGCCGATACAATGGATAATTGCATGGAAAAGACAAAACGCTGGTATGACATTGCGCTTTTGGCATTGGGGATTCCTTTGGTGGCAGGTGTGATATGGAGTGTGGCAAAGCCCAGTGCGTGGGCAATGGTGCTGGCTCCTTGTTTGGGAGTGTTGGCAGCGGCTTTAACCTGGTGTGCTTTGGCCCGTTTTTGTTTATGCAGGCGCCCGATGCTGCTGAAAAAAAGTTTTACAAGGCCGTTTAAATTGGTTTTTGGTCCGGTGATTTGGGTGCTGTACACATTGGCCGCGTTGGCAGTAGCTGCACAGGCACCCGAAGAACAAGAGGATTTGGTTACAGCACTGGCTACGCTTTTAGGACTGGGCGGTGCGCTGGTAATTCCAGTTTTGTTTTTGGTGTGTAGCGTTGCGGCTGTTTTTTTCGGAGCAAGGCATATGAAATGTGCTCAAGAAGCAGGGCCTGCTTATCGAGAGGCTCCGTTTGCGCTGGCGCTGATTTGGTTGATTGGCCTTTTGGCGCTGTGCATTATAGGGATGTTCTATCTCTTGATATGAGGCGAGGAAAATGCTGACAAAACCACTGAAAAATACATCCGAATACAAACGGCTGTTGGCTGGCATGGCAGGAGAGGGTCCTGCTGTGACGGCCCTTTTTGGTATGCCGCCAACTGCGCGCGCTCAACTGGTAGCTGCTTTGTGCGAAGACACAGGGCGTCCTGCGTTGTTTGTGTGTGCAGGAGAAGCAGAGGCTACCCGTATGGCGGCAGATGCGCAGACCTTTGGCCAGGCGGCAGAAGTGTTTCCGGCCAGAGATTTTGTTTTGCGCCCTGTGGAAGGGTTGAATCATGAATACGAGTACCGCAGGCTCTCTGTACTTGGCAATGTGGTGGGCGGTCGTACACGGGTCGTTTGTGCGGGCGTAGAAGCGCTTTTACAGTTCACGATGCCGCGAGGCGAATTTTGTGGCAATACAATGACGATTCGTCCCGGAATGCAGATTCCCATGGAGCAGCTTATAGAGAAGCTGTACAGTGCGGGTTATCAGCGGCGTTTTCAAGTGGAAGGGCCAGGGCAGTTTTCGGTGCGTGGTGGAATTGTGGACATCTATGCACCGGATATGGTGAAGCCTTGTCGTCTGGAGTTTTGGGGCGACGAGATAGATACCATTCATGCGTTTGATTTGATCAGCCAGCGCCGGGAAGATGCGGTGAAAAAGATTTATCTTTCTCCGGCAAGGGAAGTGTTGTTCGGGGATACCGCACAGGCGGCAGATCGTCTGCGTCAGGCATTGGCGAATGCTAAGGGGCCGGCTGCAAAGCGCCTGTCCGCCGTTATGGAAGAGGATTTGAAAACATTGGATGCGGGCACCATGCCTACAGCCATGGACAAATATCTTGCGGTTCGTTATGAAAAACCGGCGACCCTTTTAGATTATTTGGATGATCCAATTTTATTTTTGAATGAACCCAGCGCGATTCGTGAGACGACCAGAGTTTTGGAATTGCGTTTTGGCGAAGAAATGAAAGGGCTGTTCGAGCAGGGGATTCTGGCGCCGGGGATGGATCGGTTTTATGAGGAATCAGCCTTTTTATGGCATGTAGCTCAGAAAAGCCATACTGTGGCGTGCGAAAATTTTGCGCGGACATTGCCGGATTTGCGGCTGAGCGATACGGTCAGCGCGCCTGCCCATGCGCTTCCGCCTTGGAGTGGAGAGGTCAGCGGTCTTTTGGAGGAGCTGGAACCACTGATTGCTCAAAAATATGCAGTGGCGGTGCTGGCGGGAACCCAGCGAGCGGCCGATGCATTGGCTCGCGATTTGGAAAAAGCAGGCTTTTCGGCGACTGCCTACCATGCGCCCGTAGATGAGGTCGTTCCAGGCACGGTAGCTGTTTTAGAAGGACATTTGAATGCAGGCGCGGATTATCCTTTTGCGCGTTTTGCAGTGTTTACCAGCCGTCGGCACAACACGGTAACTCAGAAAAAGACAAAATCCAAAAACAAAGGCTTGTCCAGTTTGTCGGATATTCAGCCCGGAGATTACGTGGTGCATCAAAACCACGGAATCGGATTGTATGTGGGCATTCAACGATTGGATTTACAGGGCGTAGTCAAGGACTATCTGAAAATTCGTTATGAAAAGGGCGATACGCTGTATGTGCCTGTAACGCAGTTGGATTTGCTCAGTCGGTATACTGCTCCGGGAGACAATGAGAAGGTCAAATTGTCAAAACTGGGCGGCGACACTTGGAATAAGACCAAGGGTCGGGTTCGCAAGGCCACCCAAGAGATGGCCAAAGAGTTGATCGCTCTGTATGCCAAGCGGCAGCAGGCCAAAGGATTTGCATTTCCCGAAGATGGGGAATGGCAGCGGGATTTTGAGACGCGGTTCGAGTACGACGAAACAGCGGATCAGCTCACATGTGCGGCAGAAATCAAAAAAGATATGGAGAAGCCCCATCCGATGGACCGCCTGTTGTGCGGCGATGTAGGTGTGGGTAAAACCGAGGTGGCGCTGCGTGCTGCATTCAAGTGCATCATGGGCGGCAAGCAGGTAGCGATCCTTGTGCCTACTACGATTCTAGCTTGGCAGCATTATACGGGGATTTTATCCCGCATGGAAGCGTTCCCGGTCAAAGCAGGGCTTTTGAGCCGGTTTGCAACACCCAAACAGATCAAGGATACATTGAAGGGTTTGGCAGCGGGAACGGTGGATATCGTGGTTGGTACCCATCGACTGTTGCAAAAAGATGTGAAGTTTCACGACTTAGGTCTTGTAATCATTGACGAAGAACAACGCTTTGGCGTCAAGCACAAAGAAAAACTCAAGGAGAGTTTTATCGGAGTGGATATGCTTACCTTGTCGGCAACGCCGATTCCTCGGACATTGAATATGGCGATGAGCGGACTGCGGGACATGAGCACCATTGAGGAGCCACCTGTAGAGCGCCGTCCGGTTGAAACTTATGTGATGGAGTACGATGACGGTGTGATCGCCGAGGCGCTGCGCAGAGAACTGGATCGGGGCGGTCAGGCTTATTACATCCATAATCGAATCGATTCGTTGGAGCGATGTGCGGCCCATTTGGCGGAACTTTTGCCGGGCGCGCGCATTGCCACTGCACATGGTCGTATGGATGAGGCAGCTTTGTCCAGAGTATGGCAGCAGCTTTTGGACGGCGAAATCGATATTTTGGTGTGCACAACGCTGATTGAAACCGGCGTGGATGTGCGCAACTGTAACACCCTGGTAATTGAGGACGCGGATCATATGGGGCTTGCGCAGCTTTACCAGCTCCGGGGAAGAGTCGGTCGGTCAGGCCGCAAAGCTTATGCCTATTTTACGTTCCGTCGGAGTAAAGTCCTCACCGATGTAGCTTCCAAACGTTTGTCTGCGATTCGGGAGTTCACGAGCTTTGGCTCTGGGTTCCGCATCGCCATGCGCGACCTTCAGATTCGTGGTGCTGGCAGCCTTTTGGGGCAGAGCCAGCACGGACATATGGAGTCTGTGGGTTATGACATGTATGTAAAACTTTTGAATCAGGCCATTGCGCAGGAAAAGGGACAGGTGGCACAGGTGGATAAAAGTGACTGCCTGATTGACATCACAGTAGATGCGTATATTCCTGAAAATTATATTGAGGATCCGGCCGGAAGGATCGAAGCATACAAACGAATCGCGGCGATTCAGAACAAAGAAGATGCCAGCGATGTATTGGACGAGTTGATCGATCGTTACGGAGATGTGCCCAGAAGCGTATCGGGATTGGTAGATATCAGTTTGATTCGTGTAGTGGCGGCAAATCTGGGAATTTATGAGATCGCTCAAAACCGAGATGCGCTTATTCTGTACTCTGACAAGCTGGATCTGGCAAAACTTAAGCCGCTTTTAAAAGAGATGGGTCAGCGGCTTCTGGTGAACGCTTCTGGAAAACCTTATTTGTCGGTTCGAGTGCTGTCCGGTGAAAAACCGTTGGATGTGCTGAGTGCAGTGCTGGACAAAATGGAGAGTGCATCCTCAGAATAGGTATCTTGCAAAGATTCGACACAGGGAATATAATGTATTTACTATCGCAAAACTGCGGCGCTGCCGCATGGAGGGAATGAATTTGAAACTGAAACGATGGATTGCTGCTGCAACTGCCGCAGCGCTGACAGTCGCTTTGACGGGCTGTACCTTGAAAACGCCGGAAACAGTCATGACGGTGGATGGGGTGGAAGTACCCGCAGGCGTATACCTGATTTATCAATTGAATGCTTATTCGGATGCTGAGTCGCAGTTGGATGAAGACGCCACTATGAAAAATGGCGAAATTGACGGTGAAAAGGCTTCCGATTGGGTCCATAATAAAACAGTGGAAGACTTACGGCGCTGGGTGTGGATTGATCGGGAGTTTGAAGCACAGGGTATGACGTTGGAGGGCGATGAGTTGTCTGATGCACAAAGTCAGGCAAAGTCCGCTTATGAATCCAACGAAGAGTGGTACAGCGAGAACGGCATCGGCAGTGAATCTTATGAGAAGTTCTACTTGGCCGAAGTCAAGTATCAGAAGCTGTATGAGGCTTATGAGGAAAATGACGCCGAAATCAGTGTGGCGGATGCAGAAGCCTATATGGATGAAAACTATATACATATCTCTTCCGTGGCGCTTCCGGTCAGCGATGGAGAAGGCAATGCGGTGACAGAGGAAGTGCTTGAGGAAATCAATGGTTACGCCCAAGATTTGGTGGATCAGTTGAACGCAGGCGGAATCTTGACCGATTTGGCGGAAGAAACCGTGAAAAAGGCAATGGAGGCCTGTGGCCGTGAATATACGGAGGATACACTGTCTTCTTTGATGCTGGACGGTTTTGCCAGCGATTTGTCCACTGGTTATTTCTCCGAGGAGACCGTAGAACAGATGCGCGGTCAAGAGGTTGGAAAGGCAGTGCTCAGAGAGGACATGTCTGTTCCTATGATTTGCCAGAGACTGCCAAACTATGAGGATGACGAGGAATTTGAGTCTTTGTATTACGATCAGATCGTCAGCCTTATGAGACAGCAAGCATATCAAGATAAAGCTACTCAGGAGAGCAGCGAGTATGCAGTGGAAGAGGATTCTTCCGCCGTGAGAGCATATTCAATCAATAACATCAAAGAAAAATAATGGTATTGGAAAGGCCGCACAGTGAAAACTGTGCGGCCTTTTTCGCGCTTAGCGTACCGGTAAAAAATAAACAAAAGCCGGAACAATAAAACTGTTCCGGCTTTTGTGTTAAATCAAATTTTTTCAAAAACACTGGCGGGTTGTTTGCACACCGGACATACAAAATCCGGCGGAAGTTCCTCGCCTTCATAAATGTATCCACAGATGGTGCAGCGCCATCCAGTGGTCTTAGGTGTGGACTTTTGATAGCTGGATGCTTTGGGCGGCGTAAGGCCCTTCTTTACCGTGTGGTAATAGGCATAGCTCATGGAATGTCCTGTGCCCAACACCTCACAGTCAGTGACTTCGGCTAGGAACAAAAGATGTGTTCCCACATCCCAGCACTCCAGTACCTTGCAGGCAAATCGGGCGTTTGTTCCTTCACACAGATAGGGAACTCCATGGTCATCGATTTGGTAGGGGACTTCGGAAAATTTGTCTACTTCGCGGCTGGTGCGGAACCCGAACAGACTGATTACGTCCATAGGAACGTCCTCTGTCAAAACCGATGCCGCAAAGAAACCAGTGTTTTGGATGGCCTGCGCAGTGGCGTTTTCTTTGTTTACAGCGACCGTCACTCGGGCAGGTTCTGCTGTGACTTGTACAAGCGTGTTTACTACGCAGCCCGAAGCACGGCCGCCATCCATGGCGGGGATCACATACAAACCATAGTTTAGTTTGAAAAATGCGGTTAAATCCATTGGTCATCCTCCTTTGCACGGAATGTTTTCTTCAGCATACCCAATACTGGAAAAAAATACAAGTCTTTTTTATGAACAAATGCGTTATTCGTCGGCAATCACCAATTCCAACTTTTCGCGCAGCAACTGTGCCTGTCCGGCATCAATGCCTCGGTCGGTGATCAGAACATCCACTTCCTGCCAGTCTGCCACTTCTACCAGTGAAGTGGTATTAAATTTGCTGCTATCGGCTAAAACAATGGTTTTTCGGCTGCGCTGCATAAATTCCTGTTTGACACAAATGTCATGGAAGTCTGTAGAACAAATACCGTTACGCCCCTGAACGCCACTTGTACCCAAAAAACAGAGATCCAGGTGGAGTTTACGCAAGGCATTTACCGCTTGATCGCCCTGATAGGCCATATCATGAGCGTTGTATTCGCCACCGAGACAGTAAACCCGGTGACGGCTATCCGCCATTTTTTGAAGGACCAGCAGAGAGTTGGTGATGACAAGATCTCCTGCGCCGGGCGCAAGAAGATCCGCCACAGCGGCCACCGTACTGCCCATGTCCATGCCGATGGTGATGCCGGGTGTGATGTATTCCATCGCCTTTTGAGCAATGATTCGTTTGATTTCTCCGTTTTCGGCTTGCCGCTTACGCAAAGGCTCGATGACAGCACGTTCATATGCCACCGCTCCGCCGTGAACTTTTTTTAGAATATGCCGCTCTTCCAGAAACAAGAAATCCTGTCGGATGGTTTCGCTTGAAACCCCAAACAAACTGCTTGCCTCTTCTGTTGAAATGCGGCCGTTTTTTCGCACGAGTTCCACAAGTCGGTTGCGGCGCTCTATGATGTTGGCTGACGTCATGATGGGTCCTCCCAAAACAGATTTGATTTTATTATATCCTTTTCCAAGATAAAAACAAGTTTTTTACGAAAAAATTTGGGTTTCTTTTTAAATTTGAAGATTTTTTCTTTGAAATACTTTGATTTAACTTGGGATTAAATTGACAATTCCAAGTTTTGGTGTTACACTTAAGCCAGAAGAAAGGGGGATTGTTCATGGAAGGCGATCGACTTGGAATTGATGTGGGCGGAACCAAGATTTTATATGGGTTGTTGGACAGCGAATGCAATGTGAAAGCGAGAATGCGCACACAAATGCCCAAGGATGTTACACCCGAGCAACTGACCGATAAAATCGATACAGAGGCGCGGTCTTTTCTGCAAGAGAATGGGGTAGACCCTTCTCAGCTTCGCGGCATAGGCATAGGCATGCCCTCTTATGTGGATTTCGAGCGGGGAATTGTGGTTTCGAGCGGTAGCATTGATCGAATTCAGAACTACCCGGCCAGAGATTTATTCCGGGAACGTTTTCCCGGCGTGGAAGTGCTGGTGGATAATGACACCAACCTGGCAGCTTTGGCAGAACATCGAATGGGCGCAGGCCGCGGAAGTCGGCACATGGTTTACACCGCGCTTAGTACTGGAATCGGAAGCGGATTCATCATCAATGGTGAACTGTTCCGGGGAAGTTACGGCGGTGCTGGTGAGTCAGGTCATATGCTGGTCACACCGGGAGAAGGCGTAATGTGCGGATGCGGCAACAAAGGCTGTATCATGAGCTATGCCAGCGGTGTGATGATTATGAAACACGTGCGCCGAGCCATTGAATCCGGTGAACCGTCGGTGATGCGTGAGATGACACAGGACCTAGAAGAATTGAATAGTCATCATCTGGCAAAGGCGTGGGCTATGGGAGATGCACTAGCAGTAAAAATGATGGATCAGATGACCCATTACATTGCTGTGTACATATACAACTTATTCATGTCTTTCAACATCGGATGTTACGTGTGCGGCGGAGGCCTGACCAACATGGGCGAGCCCTTTATGGAAGAGATTCGTCGCAAAGTGGCCGGATTTAACCATCAGAGTGGACAGAACATCGATATTCGTGTGGCACAGCTAGGTGGAGACAATGGCATCATCGGAGCGGCCATGCTTTTTGAGTGAAAGGGGAAGGGAAATGAGCTATTTTGGACAACCCAGCAAACGAATCCAGGATATGAAGGAAACGCTTTTGAATATCACACCGCAGGTGTGTGTGGAGCGTGCAATTTACACGACACAGGCATATAAAGAGCACCGCGATCAGCCCAACATTCTCAAGAGGGCTTATGCCATCCGCAATACATTGGAAAACATGACCATCTTCCTAGAAGATGGAACGCTTTTGGCGGGCAACCAGGCAAGCACAAACCGTGCGGCTCCCATCTTTCCGGAGTATGCGATCGAGTGGGTGATCAATGAGCTGGACGAGTGGGAAAAGCGAGACGGCGACCGGTTCACCATCACGGAAGAGAACAAACAAATTTTGCGCGATATGGCTCCGTTCTGGCGGGGAATCACTGTCCAGGACAAAGCGCTTGCTATCATGCCTCCCAAAGAACGGCAGTGCTACGATTTGGGCATTATCAAGGTAGAGGGAAATATCACTGCGGGCGATGCCCATCTGGCACCCAGCTATGAAAAACTTCTGAAACTTGGCATTGAGGGAATTCGCCGTGAAACCCTGGCAGCAAAGGAAAAACTGGATTACAGCAACTTTGAGGATCTGAAAAAAGTCTCTTTTTACGACGCAGTTCTGATTCTGTTGGATGCCTGTGTGGATTTTGCGCATCGTTATGCGGATCTGGCCCACGCTATGGCAGAAAAAGAAGAAAACCCAGTGCGTAAAGAAGAACTGCTGGGCATCGAAAGAAACTGCCGCCATGTTCCCGAGCATCCGGCCAGCACTTTTTATGAGGCGGTTCAAAGCGTTTGGTTCCTCCATTTGATTCTTCAAATCGAGTCCAGCGGTCACTCGCTGTCTTTTGGCAGATTTGATCAGTTTATGTATCCGTACTATAAGGCGGATGTGGAAGCCGGCCGTATTACGCAGGAACAGGCCGTAGAACTTTTGGAAAATCTGTGGCTCAAGACCTTTACCATCAATAAAATCCGCAGCAATGCACACACCAAATTTTCTGCGGGCAGCCCGCTGTACCAGAACGTTTGCATTGGCGGTCAGAAAACCGATGGAACGGATGCAGTCAATGAACTGTCGTTTTTGGTGCTTCGTTCGGTAGCACAGCTCAAGCTTACCCAGCCGAACCTGTCGGTGCGCTATCATAAAGGCGTCAGCGATGCATTTATGAAAGATTGCATCGAGTGCATCAAACTGGGATTTGGAATGCCTTCCTTCAATAACGACGAGATCATCATTCCACAGTTCCTGGATAAAGGTGTAAGCCGTGAGGATGCATACAATTACAGCTCGATCGGTTGCATCGAGGTATCCATTCCCGGAAAATTTGGCGTTCGCTGCTCGGGAATGAACTTCCTGAACTTCCCGCGTATTTTGATGATTGCGCTGAATAAAGGCGTAGACTTGACCAGTGGAGAGAAAGTGTACGATACCGACGCCTGCTTTGAAGAGATGACAAGTTTCGATCAGGTTTGGCAGGCCTGGGTGGATGTGGTAAAATACTTCACTCCCATTAGTGTGGCGCTGGACAACTGTGCAGACTACGCATTGGAGATGGAAGTTCCGGATTCTTTGTTGTCCTCGCTGGTGGATGACTGCATTGCACGAGGCAAGCACATCAAAGAAGGCGGTGCGGTATACGATTTCATCGGACCGCTGCAGGTTGGAATTGCCAACATTGGCGATTCTCTTGCCGCAATTAAAAAGTTGGTCTTTGAGGATAAACGCCTGACCACAAAACAGCTTTGGCATGCACTGGTAACCAATTTTGAAGGTGAAGAAGGCTGGCGTATTCGTCAGATGCTCATTCATGATGCACCCAAGTTTGGAAACGATGACGACTATGTGGACAATTTGACCAGAGACGCATATCAGGTCTTTATCGATGAAATTTCTCACTATCACAATACACGGTATGGCCGTGGGCCCATTGGTGGTGGATACTTCCCTGGAACTTCGTCCATTTCCGCCAACGTTCCTCAGGGGGCACAGCTTTGCGCTACGCCTGACGGACGTGGAAAAGGGGAACCTCTGGCCGAGGGATGCTCGCCTTCACATGCGGTGGACGTAAATGGCCCCACAGCGGTGTTCAAGTCTGTGGCAAAACTGCCCACGTTGAAGTTGAACGGCGGAGTATTGCTGAATCAGAAATTGGCGCCTTCTGCATTGGAGCAGGAGCGTGATGTGCAGAAACTGATTTTGTTGCTGCGCACATTCTTTGACGTGCTTCATGGTTATCATGTACAATACAATGTGGTGTCCCGAGACGTTTTGTTGGACGCTCAAAAACATCCGGAAAAACACCGGGATTTGATTGTGCGTGTAGCAGGATACAGCGCTTTCTTCAACGTATTGTCTACCGAGACACAAAATGATATTATTGCACGAACCGAACACGTTCTGTGACGGAGGATTTATGAAAGGCATTATTTTCAATATTCAGAAATTCTCCATTCATGACGGGCCGGGCATCCGCACAACGGTTTTTCTGAAAGGATGCCCGCTGAACTGTCGCTGGTGTGCCAATCCGGAATCCAAGAGCACCCAGACGGAATTGCTTCATTCTCCCAAATTGTGTGCGGGTTGCCGGTGTTGCGAACATGCTTGTCCCAACGGCGGAATTCATTGGGAAGATGGAAAGTTGCGGGTAGACAAAGACAAATGTACGGGATGCCTGTCGTGCGTGGCCGCATGTCCCACTCACGCTCTTACAGCGCAGGGTGAGGCCTACACAGTGGAAGAAGTTCTGGAAAAAGTTTTGCAGGACAAAGCGTTTTACGATCGTTCAGGCGGAGGGGTGACGCTCTCCGGCGGTGAGCCTTTGATGCAAAAGGAGTTTGCACTGGAACTTTTGAAAGCGCTGAAAGCGCACGGAATCCACACTACGGTGGAAACAACCGGTTATGTGGATTCTGAAGATTTCCGTCGGCTGATCGAGTATATTGATCTTTTGTATATGGACTGCAAACATCCAGACAGCGAAATGCATCGCAAGATGACCGACGTACCCAATGAATTGATTTTGGCAAATATGAAACAGGCAGTGGACAGCGGAAAAGATGTGGTTGTCCGAATCCCGGTCATTCCTCGTTTCAACCATTCGGTAGAGGTCGCCCGGCAGTACACCCAGCTTTTGAGCCGGATTGGAGTTAAAAAGGTTCATTTGTTGCCGTTTCATCAGATGGGGCTCGGCAAATGGGAGGCACTGGGGCTGGAGTATTTGTACGCAAAGGACCCCAATATGAAACAAGAAGAAGTGCGGCCCATGTACGATGTGTTCGTAGAGGCCGGGTTCGAGGCCCAGATCGGAGGATAAAGGATGAAAGTCAAGTTTTCCCCGTCTCTTATGTGCATGGATCTATTGAACATCGAACGGGAGATCCGAACACTGGATACGAAGGCGGATTTTTATCATGTAGACATTATCGATTGGCATTACTGTAAAAACATGTCCTTGGCGCCTTGCTTTGTGAAGGCGATTCACGGCATTTCCAAGGTGCCCCAGGAAGTGCATTTGTATGTGGACAACATCGATGCAGAATTGGTGCAACTGTGCATTGACAGCGGTGCGGAGATCATCACCATGCCGCCGGAAGTGGTGGAGCGTCAAACCTATCGGCTGATCCGTCAGATAAAAGCAGCAGGCCGGAAAGTGGGATTTTTTATTAATCCATCGGCGCGGCTGGATGTGGTGGAACCGTACATTGATCAAATCGACCGGCTGCTCATTATGACGGTGGACCCGGGTTTTGCGGGACAGCCTTTCATTGAAAACAGTCTGGCGAAAATTCGGCAAGCCAAGCAGTGGAAAGAAAAATTTGGTTATTCGTATGACATTGCCGTAGACGGATGCTGCAACGAGCGCTATTATAAAACGCTTTATGATGCCGGTGCTGAGGTATTCATTGTAGGAACCAGCGGTTTGTTCGGAAAAGATCCTGATACGGCCAAAGCGCTGGAAATTACTGAAAAACTGATCGACCAAGCCATTGGCTGAATCCAAACAGAAAAAAGGAGCCTTGTGTTATGAAACTGATTATCGACGATGCGCATGTGGACAAAATTAAAGAGTTGTATGAGTACTATCCGGTCAGTGGTGTGACCACAAATCCGTCTATTCTGGCCAAAGCGGGCCGGGATCCCTATGAAGTGCTCAAAGAGATTCGAGATTTTATTGGGCCGGATGGCGAACTGCACGTACAGGTGCTTAGCACTCGGGCCGAAGAAATGGTGGCGGAGGCTGCGCGCATTCGCGGGGCATTGGGTCAGAATACATACGTGAAGGTCCCGGTCACTCGGGAGGGCCTCAAGGCAATCAAGCTGCTGGCCGCACAGGGATGCAATGTGACCGCTACGGCTATCTACACCCAGATGCAGGCATATTTGGCGGCGGAAGCCGGAGCAAAATATGCGGCACCTTATGTAAATCGTATTGACAATCTGGGCGCTAACGGCATCGCAGCCGCGAAGGATATTCATGATATCTTTAAAAACAATGGTTTGGCCACAGAGGTGTTGGCGGCAAGTTTCAAAAACTGTCAGCAGGTTTTGGAACTGGCTAAGTACGGTGTAGGAGCCAGCACAGTATCTCCGGACGTAATGGAGGCACTTTTGAAATTGGATGCAGTCAATGCGGCTGTAGACCAGTTCCGCAAGGACTTTGAAGGTCTGTGCGGACAGGGAAAGACCATGTAAATCCAAAGCGGTTTCCACCTAGCGGAAACCGCTTTTCTTTTGTTTGGGCAAACCCAATGGCGAAATGTGTTTCTTTGCGATATAATGGAAAATAAGAATTCGCAAACATGGGAGGCGGACACATTGCATCCATGGGCACATTTTCGCACCATTTGCCACCACAAACGGCTGGTGCTGCATCATTGTTTTCAAGTCGGCCTGTATTGGCAAGGCCTTACACACGATTTATCAAAGTTTTCGCCGGTGGAATTTTGGCCAGGTGCAAAATATTATCAGGGGACTCGCAGCCCCAATGAGGCCGAGCGCGAGGATAAAGGATATAGCGCGGCGTGGCTTCATCATAAAGGAAGAAACAGGCATCATCTGGAATACTGGATCGATTATCAACCAAAGGGCGATCATGCTATGGATGGCACACGCATGCCGGAGAAATATGTGGTAGAGATGCTGTGCGACCGAATGGCTGCCAGTAAAACCTATCTGCGTGACGCTTACACGGACCGGGCTCCTTATGACTATTACATGCATTCCAGAAGTCATTATTTGTTGCATCCGGACACGCAGGTCTTGCTGGAAAAACTATTGACAATGCTCAAGGATGAGGGCGAGGAGAAAACCTTTGCTTACATTCGAAAAAACGTGTTGCATAAATAAAAAATGCCGGGGAAGTTTTCCCCGGCATTTTTTTAAAAGTGAAGGAATTTTTCAATGTTTCCGTTGGAGCCAAGAATCAACAGGCTCTCGTTTTCACGGAATGTGTGGTCCGCAGGCGGGAGCGGTTCCAAAAGATCGTCTTTCTTAACGGCCAAAATGTTGATGTGATACCGCTGGCGTACTTGAAGATCTATGATGGTTTTTCCAACCCAGGCTGCCGGCGTCGGCGTCTCGTAGATGGAGTACTCCTTTGTGAGCTGAATGTAATCGTATACATTGTCTGCGCCGTATCGAACCGCTGCACGAATGGCCATCTGTTTTTCAGGATAGATGACATGGTCCGCACCGTTTCTCAAAAGGAATTTTGCATGTACATCCCGGTTGGCACGAGCTACTACAAGTTGCGCCCCCTGTTCCTTGAGCAGCGAAGTCGTTTCCAAAGAACTTTGAAAATTATCACCAATCGCTACTACACATACGTCAAAATTGCGCACACCCAAAGAGGCGATGAATTGTTCGTTGGTGCTGTCGCCGATTTGCGCGTTGGTCACATAGGGCAAAATGTCATTGACGCGCTGCTCATCATGGTCGATGGCAAGTACTTCGCAGTGCATTTCCTGAAACTTCATAGCCATATGCCGTCCGAAACGGCCAAGACCAATCAATAAAACCGATTTCATTTCATTGACTCCTTTGTGTTTTAATTTTCTCCTGAGGCATCTGAGAAGGTGCCGGCAGGTGGCCGCTGGCCACCGCATAAATTAAGGTTAAACCGCCAACGCGGCCAAAGTACATTAAAAAGATCAGAATCAATTGAGATGGAGCACTCAATTGGGCGGTGATGCCCGTAGATAAACCGACCGTACCAATGGCAGAGGCACATTCAAACAGGGCCTGAGACATCGTTACATCGTCAATTAAACATAAAGCAACGCTTCCGGATAAAAATAGAACTGCGTAAAGCGTCAGAATGGTACAGGTGCTCCGCAATACCTCCGGTGGAACACGCCGGCCAAAGCACTGGATGCTGTCCCTACGCTGAAATACGGAGCGGATGCATAAAAAGACCATAGCAAGGGAAGTCGTTTTGGTTCCGCCGGCCGTAGATCCGGGGGAGCCGCCAATCAACATCAAAAGAATCGTTAAAAGGATTCCCGGGCCGCTCATGATTGCGTAATTTACTGTATTGAATCCGGCAGTGCGCGGAGTGACCGATTGAAATATAGACGCCCAAATCTTTTGCCCCAACGAAAGATCCGCCCACTGGGGCTGACTAAACTCAAACAGAAACAAAAAAAGTGCCGGGAAAAGCAACAGAAGAGAGGTTGTTGTAAGGACGATCTTTGTTTGAAGCCGATAGTGGTGAAAATGAAATTTGTTTTTTTGAACATCGCTCCAAACAAAAAATCCGATGCCGCCGCATATAATCAGCAGCATAATCGCAATATTCACAATAGGGTCAGATACATAGTAGACAAGCGAGGAAGAAGGTTCCCGAAATCCCATTAAATCAAAGCCCGCATTGCAAAAAGCGGATATGGCATGAAAAAGCGCGTACCAAATGCCTTTGGTCACTCCCATTTCGGGACAAAAACGAAGCGCCAGAATAAGTGCACCGAGTCCTTCTATGGCGAACGTGGTTTTCAGGATGAAGTCCGTCATGCGGACAATTCCACCCACCTGCGGTGCAGAAATGGATTCCTGCATGATGAACCGCTGCCGCAGACCAATGCGTTTGCCGGAAAAAATAGCAATGGCAATGGCCATGGTTACAACACCCATTCCGCCCACTTGGATGAGTCCCAGAATGACCAACTGACCGAACTCAGACCAATAGGTATAAGTATCGTGCAGGATCAATCCAGTAACGCAGGTGGCCGAGGTGGCTGTGAAAAGTGCATCCAAAAAAGGGGCGCCGCCTTCTCCGCGGGTGGAAACTGGCAACATTAACAACAGTGTTCCAGCCAGAATCAAAGACAAAAATCCTAAAATAATAATTTGAGCCGGTGTGATCCGGCTGGTAAACTTGGAAAACAACACATTCCCTCACAGTCTTTGCTACGAAAGCATTCTAGTGCACAGCATAGCACAATCCGTGCGTTTTTTCAATTTAAAACGTCTATATTGAAAATCCTCCGGGGAAGATTCCCAGGAGGATTTTGGACCAAAAGAAAGCGGCAAAAACACTTGCGCCAATTTACGGCTGTTTGCCGATGTACGCTAAAATTCCGCCGTCCACATACAGAATGTGTCCATTTACGAAATTGGAAGCATCGGAAGCAAGAAATACGGCAGGTCCGGCCAGATCCTCGGGAACGCCCCAGCGTGCAGCAGGCGTTTTGGATCGAATAAACTGGTCAAAAGGATGTGGCGCACCGTCAGGACCCGGCTGGCGTAATGCTGCGGTCTGCGAAGTGGCAATGTACCCGGGACCGATTCCGTTGCATTGAATGTTGTATTGCCCGTATTCCGCGGCAATGTTTCGGGTCAGCATCTTAAGGCCACCTTTGGCCGCCGCGTAAGCACTTACGGTTTCTCTTCCCAACTCGCTCATCATGCTGCAAATGTTAATGATTTTTCCATGTCCTTTTCGCAGCATGCCCGGAAGAACAGCTTTGCTCACAATGAACGGTGCATTCAAATCGACATCAATGACTTTTCGGAAATCTTCCGCACTCATGTCGCACATGGGAATGCGCTTGATAATACCCGCATTGTTGACAAGAATGTCAATCGTTCCCACGTCTGCTTCTATCTGCTGCACCAAAGCTTGCACAGCCTGTTCGTCCGTTACATCGCATATGTATCCGTGAGCAGTTAGTCCGATTTTCCGGTAGGCAGCCAGGCCTTCTTCCAGATGATCTTTTCGGCTGCTGTTAAAGGCGATGTTTGCTCCGGCCCGGGCCAATGCCACAGCAATCGCGAACCCAATGCCATGAGCGCCGCCGGTAATAAGAGCCGTTTTCCCTTTTAAAGAAAACAATTCATCCATTGTCCAGACCTCTGTATTGAAGATTATTGTTCATCGTTTTTGGCAAGTGCAGTTTCTACACTATATCGGAAAGAGGACACAAAAGAGGAAGTAGAAAAATCTTGGTATCCATTGGTGTACCAGAGAGGTGCATGCTTACAAAGAGATTCAAATGCGCAGGCCCATTCATCGGCCAGCCCAAACACGTAAGCGTAGGGCAGAGCGCTGTAAAAATAATCTGGATTTTCCTCCAAAAGATGGGGAAGCTGTTCTTTGGGAGGATTTTCTAGAAATGTGAACAGGGCAAGCAGACGCTGGCTGGCCTTGGTGTGATACGCAGTGGGGCGGGCGACGAGAGGCGCGAGCAGACATGCGGCCAAGACCAATGCAAAAGCGGGAATGGTCAGCCACAGAGGCGTGGAGGTGCTCCACATGGCCAGGACCGATCCACCACCTGCCAAAAGTGCCAGAACAGCACCGCCTATTCCCCAGGCGACACGGGAAGACGTTTGCAAAAAACGCCAACGGCGAAAAACCATATGCATCCAGAAAGAAAGCATTGCAAGAGGAATGCAGGCAGCCAACGAAGGACCAATGCCCACACGGGAAAGTCCTAAAAACAAAAGCAGGCATCCTGCAAAAGGAAACAAAAGAGAATGGAGCATGGTTTGAGATTGGTAAAGCCGGTGTTCACCGGAAAAAGAATCTTCCAATTGTTCCTTGGCTTTTTCCAAGCTCGAAGAAAAGCGATCATCAGGGTGCGTCAGATGAAAAATATTTTGTCCGTCCGGAAACAGTGCAGAAAAAATGGTGCGCTCAAACTCGGGAGCATTGGACGGCAAATCTCTGCGCTTTGTCAAAACAAGCGGCATTTGGTCCGGATCACTGCCATCCCACTCGTCGCAGGAGAGCGTCAAAAATCCCTTTTGGGCAAATCCCAAAATCAATGACAAAAGATCTCGGTCATCGGCCTCTCCGTCAATCAAAAAGCCGGCCTGCGCGCTGGAGAGATCTTCGGGAAGTTCATAAGATGGATCCGCTTGTACCGTGCGATGAAGCCCCGACAATGCACGCACCGTGACAAAGATGCCAATGAGCCCGGCGGCCACTAAAAAAATCCATACGGATACCGGAGTAGCTGAGACGGCCTCGCGTCCGATGCCTGCATCCAATGCCAGAGCAAAAGGAGCATTCAAAATAAACGCACACAGCACAAAAACAAAGAGAAGAATTTTCTTTTTCATGAAGGCACACCCTCTTTCTGAGCACAGTATAGCATATTTTCAGGATACCTTGCAAAGTTTTGAAAAATCAAGTATCATTAACCCAGCTTTTCATTTTGAAAAACAGACAGGAGAGACTTATGATCGCATTGCTGAGAAAATATTTTTGGGTTTTGTTTGTATCTATGGTGCCTATTGTGGAATTGCGTGGAGCGGTTCCCATTGGCGTTGGAATGGGATTGCCGCTGATTCCTACCTATGTTGTGGCAGTGGTGGGCAATATGCTTCCGGTCCCCATTATTCTGTTGTTCGCAAAACGTGTTTTGCTTTGGTGCACCACCTGGCCCGGTGCACTGGGACGCTTCTTTATGAAAATTTATGAAAAAGGCGTCAAGGCCGGAGACAAAATGCAGGAAAAGGCAGGCCGTGGCATTTACTGGGCTTTGTATTTGTTCGTGGCCATCCCTTTGCCCGGAACAGGTGCTTGGACGGGGTGCCTGGCCGCCACGCTTTTGGATTTGAAGTTTTGGCCGAGCGTAGCAGCGGTCTTGGGCGGTGTTATGACGGCTGGACTGATCATGCTTTTGGGCTCTATGGGACTGTTTGGCGCTTTAAGTGCAATTTTTTGATTGGTGATTCCCCGCGGGAAATATCCCACGGGGATTTTTTTAAAATTTTTGAAGAAAATCGTCTGTTCAATCCGTTACATAAACGAAGGGCAGCAAAGAGGGTGGTGAGGCGCACGGCGCTTGGACATGAACAATGAACAATTCACGCAAATGGTGCAGCAGTACGAGCGTCTGGTGTATACCATATGCTACCAATTTACCAAAGACCACCAGTTGGCACAGGACCTTGCCCAGGAAACATTTCTTGCTGCTTACAGCCATCGCAATGACTGCCCCGCAGATAACTATAAACCATGGCTTGCACGTATTGCCGCCAACAAGGCCAAAGATTATCTCAAAAGTGCCTATCACCGCAGAGTACAGGCAACAGAAGACGATGCGATGGGAACCATGGCACTTCCGCCCGGAAGCGGACCCGAAGATGTAACCATCGCAAAGGACAGCGCACTGCGCATTGAACAGGAGATTCGTGCATTGAAAGAACCATATCATATGGTGTCGGTGCTGTTTTTTCTCGAAGAGAACAGCATTGACGAAATCGCGCAAAAGTTAAATCGACCGCCTAAAACGGTACATACACAGTTGTACCGGGCTAAGCAAATGCTAAAAAATTCTCTGGAAAGGGGGATGAGCTAAATGGAACTTTTTTTGGAAAACGGACACTTGACCGATGAGGCTCTGCAAGCTTCTTTGCAAGGAACGCTGGACGAAATGGGAAGATTGGAAGTTGCGGAACATTTGAGCTTTTGTGATACTTGTCTTGTGCGCTATACAGCGCTGTTGGAGGACGATGTGCTCTTAACGCCCGCTCAGCCTTTGGCGCAGAGTGTGATGGATCGGGTGCGCCGCAGAGTGGTGCACGTGTTCTTCAACCGGTATGCTGCCGTGGCCGCCGCAGTGGTTCTTGCAGTCACGTTCTGGAGTACAGGTCTGTTCCGTAATATTGCTACCATCCCCATTCGAGAGTCACAGCCGCCTACATCGTACAGCGAAACCGTGCATGAAGTGAAAATGCCGGCGGCGGCCCGCGTAAATGCGTTTTTCCGAAACGCATCCGATGCTTTTAGCCATAACATTGCAAGTCTGTTTGATTAATGAAGAGGAGAGAATTTGTATGAACCGCAAAAACGGATTTTGGACTTTTTGCTTTGCTTTTATTCCCGGCGGAGGTCAGATGTACCAAGGGTATATGAAGAGAGGCCTTTCCCTAATGGGGCTGTTTATGTTTGTGATTTTTTTGATCTCATTTTTAGGGCTGGGACTGCTGGCTTTAGCGCTTCCGGTGATTTGGGCTTATTCTTTCTTCGACACGTTCAACATTCACGGCCAAACGCCAGAGCAGGCGGCGCAAAATCCGGATGCTTATCTGATCGATCCCAGTGGTTTTGTGGGTGAAAACGGGCGCCGGTTGCTCAGCCGTCGGCACAAATTGATCGGTTGGGCTTTGGTGCTCATGGGCGTGTATGCGCTGTATGCCAATTTCGTGAGTCCGGCATTGTGGGGGCTGATCGTCACTTATCAATTGGCCTGGCTGCAGTGGCTTTTGGATAGTTTGTCCACATTGGTAGTGGCAGTTCTTTTGGTGGTATTGGGTGTGTATCTTTTGCGGGGCGGTCCTGCTCGGAATGTTCCAGAGGAAGATGACTATACCGCATTTAAGGGAGGCAACGAACAATGAGTGAGCAGGATGTGTCTAATGTTGTGTCCCCAGAGCCTTCGGCGCCCGTCCCCGCGCGGCCTGTACGAAGAGTGGGAACCACTACCATGGGAATTGTTCTGATTGTAGCAGGCATTGCCGTGACCGCGGGCCTTTTGAACCCGGATTGGGACTTTTCTCTTTTGTGCAAACTTTCACCGCTGATTTTGGTGGCATTGGGCATTGAGGTCCTCATCGCTTCATTTACTGCAAAGCAGGCAAAACTGAAGTATGATTTTCTGTCTATGCTCGTATGCGCCTTTTTGATTTTGGTATCATTGTGTGGAGCGGCGGCTTCGCCGCTTTTGCAGTACTGCGGACCGAACTATCAGCGAGTTGTGTCAGAATTGGAAGATGAGTGGTATGATGAACTTTTTCAGAAATTGAGCGATGTGGATAACATACAGAACTTTTCCTGCTGGCTGTACATGGACGAATGGATGACTGCCAATCAAGTGCGCCAAGAGGGCTTTGATGCCGTGAATTCGGCGCATGTGTATGTGGAATTATCTGGTGAATATACGGACGAACAAACTTTTGTGGATGCCTGTCAACCTGTAGTGGAAGCCTTGCGGGATACTTCTGTGCAGACTCCTTCTTTGGAGATTCGGTGGGAGAATGAGAATGGATTTTACTATCTGGAATTGGATTCGCCATATGCTTGGCAGCAGGCGGATTTGGCCCAATATGTGAACTCCGGTCTGTATGAGTCGATGGGGTAAATTCTTTGTAAAAAAGCGGAAAAGCACATGTGAGAAATTTCTCACATGTGCTTTTTTTGCGAAAATCGGTTGTGATTTCTTTTTGGCAATGCTACACTTAAGACGGTATTATAAAAAAAGAGGTGTACAATTGTGGGCTTTTTGAAGGGGTACTCCAAAGAGGAAAAAAGTTGGATGATGTACGATTGGGCCAACAGTGCTCATTCGGTAATTGTGGTTACCATCCTGCCAATTTTTTTCAACACCATTGCAACCGAGCAAGGCATGAGCCTTTGGGGATTTGCCACGAGCGCGGCGATGCTGATTGTAGCGGTCATGGCTCCGATTATGGGGGCATTTGGTGATTTTAAAGGATATCGCAAGAAACTGTTTTTTGGGTTTATGCTTCTTGGCGTTCTGGCGTGTGCATTTCTGGCGTTTACTCCTTTGATGGATTTGTCTACGGCACAGCAAATGGAAAAAGTAGCAATGCTGATTTTGGTGTTGTACATTGTCAGCACCATCGGTTTTGCAGGTGCCAACTTGTATTACGACAGCTTTTTGAACGATGTGACCACACCGGAGCGCATGGACAATGTGTCCACCATGGGATACGGGATGGGATACATTGGAGGCTCTACCATTCCTCTGCTTCTTTTTTTGCTGCTGGTAGGTGTGTTTGGAGTGGACATGATGGTTGGCATGTCCTTTGCATTCGGACTGACCGCTGTGTGGTGGTTTGTGTTTAGTATTCCTCTTTTGAAAAATGTAGAGCAAAAGAGCTACCATGAAAAAGAAGCACATCCTGTTCGAAGCAGTTTGAAAAAGTTGGCGGCCACCGCTCGGGAGATCTATGGCCATAAAGGAATGTTTGTATATCTGCTCGCCTATTTCTTCTATATCGACGGTGTAAATACTGTCATCCACATGTCTACCAGTTACGGGGACACTTTGGGCTTGGATTCTACCAAAATGCTGCTTGCGCTGCTTTTGGTGCAGGTGCTGGGTTTGCCGTTTTGCCTTATGTATATTAAGCTGGCCGACCGGTTCGGAGCTCGTTTTATGGTAGGCGTTGGAATCGGTGTGTATTGTTTTATCACGGTTTTTGCATTTTTCATCAGCAAGGAATGGCATTTCTGGGTGTTGGCGATTTTGGTGGCCACCAGTCAGGGTGGTATTCAGGCACTGAGCCGCAGTATGTTTGGAAAAATTATTCCCGATAAGACTCGCACGGGAGAGTTTTTTGGATTCTATGATATTTTCGGAAAGTTTTCGGCCATCATTGGACCTACGCTGGTCGGCATTACCTCTTCTGTTGCATACAATGTAATTCGCAGCCAGAATGCGACGCTGTCGGCGGAAGCCGTTGAAGCGCAAGCAGCGCCTTGGGGTGTTTTGAGCATTCTGATCGTATTTATTATCGGCGGCTTTACCTACTTTTTTGTGCTGCCTAAATATCTTAAAGGACTGATCTTTTTCATGCCGGAGGCATATACCCATATTCGAATTGCTCGTATTGCGTTGGAGCGTTCGGGACAGCCTGTGCATAGCCAAAACGCTTTTGAAATGGGTGCGCAGGGCCCGGATCCTTTGTTCGCATATCGGGTACTTTCTAAAAACAAACCTTATCCAATGAGTGCACTGGGCGATAGGATGCATGAGGAACAGTGTGGCCATTTTTTGCGCAGCTTGGTATTTCGTGCATGGACTCCCGCGCAGCGCAGCTATGCGATGGGATTTTTAACGCACTATGCAGCGGACTCTACAATGCATCCCTACGTAGCCGCACAGACGGAGAAAGGTGGTCAGTTTGATCGCAATTACGGGCACGGCTTCTGTGAGGTCGCGATGGATAGCTACTTTCATCAGAAAGACCAGGGAAGTCCTGCAGTTTTGGCGCAAACGGCGGCACCCGGTTTGTATACGACCGAACTGGCTGAGGGGGTAGAGCTTCTCCGCGCTTGTCTTTTAGACGTTTATGATGTAGACATTCCACAGGAGGCATTGGCGGACGCATTTCACGATTTCCGATGGTTACACCAAATTTTTTGCTCTCCGCGCGGCGGCAAAAAAATATTGGTAAAACTGGTGGAACGTTTGATTTTACATAAGCCGGGATACGGACAGTCTCATATGACCCCCGCCAAAATGCCGAAGGATGGATTTATAAATCAGTGGCGTGATCCTTTTACGCAGAAAGATGTAGATGCTGGACCCGATCAGTTGGCAGAGAAGGCTGCGGATTTAGCGGCAGAATATCTTCGAGAAGCGAATGGTTATTGGCAGGGGCTGGGAAGTAAGGAGCGCCTTGCAAAAAAATTAGGTGATCGAAGCTATGTGACCGGGTTACTCAGTCAATCGGCGTTGGAGGTCTCATCGCATGAAAAATGATCAACCGACCATAGCATCTTCTGAGAAAAAACAAGACGATGGAGACAATTCCATTGCGTTAGGTTTGTGTTTTGGGGTTTTGCTGGGCGTGTTGTGGGATAATTTGGCTTTGGGTATGGCGTTCGGGCTTGCGTTCGGCGCATCAGTGAGTTTGTTTAAAAACAAAAATTCAAAAAAAGGGGCGTAGCGCCCCTTTTTTGTTTGGAATCCATCCTTATGTTG
The DNA here is from genome assembly GCF_963558415.1 of uncultured Ruthenibacterium sp. NCBI lineage: Bacteria > Bacillati > Bacillota > Clostridia > Eubacteriales > Oscillospiraceae > Ruthenibacterium > uncultured Ruthenibacterium sp. The sequence goes on from NZ_CAUWGY010000004.1 coordinate 64,210, forward strand.
GCGCAAAGAACGCTTTGTGTTATACTGAGAACAACTTGCCTGAAGGCCGGTCCGTATAAACTTGAAAGCGGATTTGTTTTTTCGAACCCTTCAGCGTTTATTTTGAATTTTGTGCAGTGCATTTGCACGCATCAAGATGGGACGAATCGTTTTAACTCGTTGCCCAATCAATCCAATAAAGGAGAATGGACTATGAATCCTCGTTTGAATGTAACGCAAAAAACCTACTATGCCTTGGGCGTGCTGGCCTCGGCGTTGAATCTCGTGGGAGGAGCTTTGTACTTAGCAGGCATTTACGCGGCGCTTCTGTTTAATATTGCTTCTTTTTTGGCCGGAGCCATGATGCTCATGACCGGAGCTACTGCCGGCGTTAAGACACGCACAGGAAAATTTAGCCTGTTGGCAGCGGCATTGGTGGTGTTTTCACTGATGGGGGGAGTGCCAGCGAAACTGGGCGGTGCCTTGGCTTGGCCTTGTTTTGCAGTTCCCTATTGGAAACAGGCCGATCCTGTACATACCATGGTGTTCCTCACTTTTTTAGCTGGTGGTGTACAGTTGGTGTTTAGTTTCGTTGCCTTACCTGCCGCACTGAAGGCGTGTTTGGCCATCGTATTTGCAGTGATCCAACTGGTATTATCTTATCTTTTGTACTGCGACGAGAGAGATAAGCTCGCATAACGGCTTTTGCACCCGCATACAAATAGGGACAAGGAGGGAGATTCCTTGCGTTTGTTAAAAATACTTTTGTGCGCTGTGATATGTGGTGCGCTTTTGGCGGGATGCGCCGGTTTGGAAGATGCATCTTCCAAACCGGACTTTACCCGTGTGCCGGAGAATTGGTCAAACTCGGAAGGACAGGCGGTGCAGACTGCAGATTATCGTGCCATGTGGTTCAGTTATTTAGAGTGGCCGCTTTTGGATACTTCCAATGAGCAGACATTTACAGAGTCTGTAACACAGGTGTTGGATAACTGTAAAGAGATGGGCCTTAACACCATCATTGTGCAAGTTCGTCCGTTTGCAGATGCCATTTATCCCAGCGAATTGTTTCCCTGGAGCCATCTGGTCACAGGTGTGCAAGGGCAGGCCCCCGCATATGATCCGTTGGAAATTTTTGTTCGGGAGGCCCACGCCAGAGAACTTTCCATTGAAGCTTGGATCAATCCGTACCGGATTCGGCTCAATGACACGATGCCGCCCGAGCTCTCGGGGGCAGATAGTCTGTCAGTAACCCATCCTGAGTGGGTGAAAGAGGCTGCAGGAGGCCTTTATTTGGACCCCGGCAATGAGGAAGTAATGGATTATATCTGCGCCGGCGTAGAAGAAGTAATTCGCAATTATCAGGTGGACGGAATTCAGTTTGATGACTATTTCTATCCCACCACAGAAGAAAGTTTCGATCTCGCCCAGTTTGAGGCGGAGGGCAATGGCCTCACATTGGCGGATTGGAGAAGACAAAATGTAAATCAGATGGTACAAAAGGTGTACCAGACCGTTCATTTCCTTGGAGAGGAATTGGGCAGAGAAATTTACTTTGGAATTAGTCCTCAAGGGAATAATGATAACAATTATAACGGACAGTATAGCGATGTCGGGTTATGGCTTTCTACTGCCGGTTATGTAGATTATGTGATGCCGCAAGTGTACTGGGGATATGATTACACGCTTCAGAGTGGTTCAGATCGGTATGCATTTTCGAATATTGCGGCCGAGTGGGCCGCAATGCCGCGAGATGAGAGCGTTTCGCTGTATTTTGGATTGGGTGCGTACCGAATTGGGGATGGAGATGGGTCCAGTACTCCCAGCCAGGAGTGGCAAAGCGGTCATAATTTAGCGGATATGGTGAATACACTGGCGCAAAATGGTTATGGATATTCGCTGTACCGATATGCGAACTTGTTTGCAAACACGGCATATCCGGAGCTGGCGCAGGCGGAGTGCGCTGCACTTCAAACGGCGAATGGTGCAACATAAAAATAAAAAGGTCTCGCATTGCGAGACCTTTTTATTTTAAAAACCAAATTTCGAATTTTTCCATTCCTTGCAAGCAATTCCCTTGCTGCGTAATACCTCACACAATTTGGCGCCGTTTTTTCCAGTGCCCGGGTTTTCAGCTTCGCTGTAATGATAAGGAATTACGAGATCCGGAGTATGTTCCATTTTTTCAATCTGAGCAGGAATGGTGTTCAGATAATCCGGCATATTCCAAACGCCGTCGCAGCAGACAAACAGTACATCGCAGCGCACATCATCGTCTAGCACATCGGTATCGCCGGACAAATACCAGCGCACATCGCCAAATTCCAACAGAAGCCCAAACCCAAACCCTTCTGGGTGATTTTTATTTTCCGCTACCAAAGGTGTAACCATAGCGCCACACTCAAATACTACAGTGGGGGAAATGCTGGTCACAGTGGTGATATAGTCCGGGTCAATGTCAAAATCGGACTGAAGCAGGCGGCTCACCTGAGACGTTGTGGCGAAGCAGGTATCCTCCTTTTTGACGCGGGCAATATCTTGCGGGGAATAGTGGTCACCATGGCTGTGAGTGATGATAATCAAATCGGCGTCCGCAGGGCGGTCCTCAATTCCATAGGGGTCCACATAAATCACTACATCGTCTTTTTCAAAGCAGACGCAGCCGTGCTTTACAAAACGCACAAGTTGAAGGGGGTCCATAAAACAGCTCCTTATTTTTTGTTTGTATATTTTAAAAAATGTAGTATAATAGGCATGATATCTTTCCAGCCTACAATCGGGTACACCCCCCATTGTAGCGAGTTTTGTTTAAAAAGTCAAAGACCGGAGGAAATATTTGGATGAAAACCAAAAAGAAACGGATATTGGCCGTGCTGATGGCGATGAGCGCATTAATTTGCTGTTTGTCTATGACTGCGTGCTCGGGAGAGGCCGCTGTAGAAGAAGAGGATACCAGTATTGCGCAGGAGGATATTACGCAGGCTTCTGCCGGAGGATCGATCACTTTGCCGGAAGGAATGGCGATGCCGGAAGAAAACAATGCGTTTGTGACGCAACTCACAGGGGACACTTTGGCAGGTGCATTCAAAAACGCTTCGTCTAACTACAAGACTACAGGATATTTTACTACCAATGGTTCCATTACGGTGACAGTCAGTGGAGAGCTCTATACAGATGGCGTTGATACACAGTGGACAGACGCCACGTTCTCCTTGTGGAAACAGGGCGATGAGACCACACAGTATATCAGCACTGTGCATTGGGTAGCGGATGGAACAACGCAAACGTATACTTTTGAGGGCCTGGAGCCTGGTGTACCGTATCGTGTGGCTTTCACTTACAGCGATGTGCCCCAGTACAAGCTTTCAGCTACGTTTAATATCACAGGAATCGTGGAAGAATCGGAAAATGAGGATTTGGATCTGAACGAAGAGTGAAGGAATCTCGATCATGAGCGATTGGAAACGGATGAAGTGGCTTCCAGTGGGAGCAGGAGTGCTGTTGATTCTTTTGGGACTTCTGGCTCTGATTTGGCCAATAGTGGTGATGAATACGCTTCCGATTTTGATGGG